>JAACEU010000101.1 GCA_011682355.1 Nitrospirota bacterium
ATTTCCAAGTCCTCGTCATATGATCTGATCACTTGTTCCGCAGGGGAAACTTGCGAATTTGACTGTGAAACCTCACCGGGATAAACCACAAACGGATTCACATTTCCGTAATCGGAATCATTTTCATATTTTACGGAAACATAATAATCACCGGCCAATTTCGTAAAATAATCCGACAATTCCGTTTGAGCAATCCCGTTTTCATTGGTAATTGTGCTTAACGACGTAGTTTCTCCATTTGGATCAGTCACGCTAAATTCCACAGACGCGTTTTGCACAAGCTGTGACGTTCTCAAATACGTAGAATAACCTGCAATAGTGTCCAGTCCATAAGCCTCCATTGCTACCCCGGAGCCACTAGCATAACTCACGCTCGCCATTAGCAATGAAATAAACGCCAATGAATAAAAAATCTTTTTTAACATTTGTTTTTGTTTTTTTTAATCTTAATATAATACATCAAAACAGCTTTTCGTTCAATCCACGAGGCAATAGCCGCAAGATACGTCAAGTTTAATAATATCTAGCTTAAATACCACATTTTTGCTATTATCCTCTGGATTATTAATCAACATTATGGCTAAAAAGTTATTACTGGTCTTTCTGTTATTTTTCACATTTATTCCATCAGCTTTCGCTCAATCGGCGATGGATGGTAGCACACCGACATACCTACAGGCAGTCATTAACACCGACGAAGCGATTGAAGTTGGGAAAAGTACAATTTTTGATGCTTCGCAGTCATTTATCCCATATCCGGACAGAGAATTTACTTACAAATGGGATTTTGGCGATGGAAATAAAAATGAAGGCATAGAGGTACTTCACGCATACACCGAGCAAGGTCCACACACGGTGACATTAACAATATCAGATGGAGTAAACGAATCTTCCGCAACAAGTAATATATTCTTATACAGAAAATTAATAGTATTAATAAGTGATCAAACAGCAGTTAAAGACAGAATCGAAATAATAAAAGACTTCGCCGAAAAACAAGGTGTTTTCATTCAGCTTATTGATAGTTTTGGCAGTAGTACCGAGTTCATCTCCGAAGAAATTCTGACTAAAAAATTGACGGAGGAAACCAACAGCTTGCAAAAAGCAAATCAGATCATCATTTGGACAAAAGAAAATGCCGGACTCAATGCGATATCCAGATATATACAAAGCAATATAAAGAAACTGCCAACCAATTTTTCCCAAAAAACCATTCTTGATCTTGAAAGCTCTATAACCTCCAACATAAGCAGAATCCAGCGACAATTTGAAGTTATTAACCCGAAAAGCATTATCATCGCGAAGGAAGCGGCGATTTATCCATTAATCGAGAGCTACGACGACGAAGAGTTTATCAACACGCTCGAAAAAGGAGGATATGAATACGAAGTTATAAACGAGAAAACCGGGAAATTGAGACCATGGAATTTCATGTCGTATTTTGTGAATTTACTGCTAAACAACGGCATACCGGACAACACAATAGCCCTCCTTCTTCTTTTACCTGTAATTGCAACCTTTGTTGCATTCATGAAGCAAGTCGTAGGAGCGACCACATTCGGCATTTACACACCCTCAATCATAACCCTTTCATTCTTGATTATAGGTATGCATGCGGGACTTCTCACATTGTCTATTGCCATTGCTGTTGGAGCTTTGGTCAGATATGCACTCAAAAGGGTCAGGATGCTTTTCATCCCAAAAATGGCAATTGTAATAACAATCGTTTCGCTCACTCTATTTTTGGTGATTATATTTAGCAACTACTTGGGACTGTTTAATGCGGAATTCCTATCACTGGCAATCTTCCCAATGTTGATACTGAGCACTTTAGTTGAAAAATTCGTTAGTGTAAAAACAGAAAAAGGACTTTCTTCTGCAACAATTTTAATGACATCTACCGTCATCGTCTCAATACTTGCTTACTTTATCGTTGGTGGAGAAATAGATCTCGGAATAACGACCCTAAAAATTAATTTCATCAAAAATTTTGTATTGGCATATCCCGAAACTATTCTACTTCTTTTAATAATAAATTTCTTACTCGGAAGATGGAGCGGATTGCGATTACTTGAAAGAATAAGATTCAGAGAAGTTTTACGTCATATAGAAGAATAATATGTTTTTCTCAAACAAAGGAATATTAGGTATTAACGCTAGAAATCTTTTATATATTCGCCCATATAACAAAAAAAAGGCGATAAAATTGGCTGATGATAAAATCAAAACAAAACAATTCTTGTCCGCCAGAGATATACCAGTCCCAAAAATGTACAGTTCAATCAGAACAGTCGAGGATTTAGAAAAATTCGATTTCAATGCATTGCCAAACAGCTTTGCATTAAAACCAAATCACGGCTTTGGAGGAGAAGGGATAATCCCGGTTGTAAACAAAAAAGAAAATTTTTGGATAACAGCCAGTGGAGAAAAAGTGACAAAAGAAACCCTCAAAGACCACATTCGCGACATAATTGATGGACGATTTTCAATTTCAAACATTGGAGATACGGCATTTTTCGAACAATACATAATTGCCGACGACGTACTTGGCGCATATTCGTACAAAGGACTCCCCGACATCAGAGTCGTTGTTCACAATCTCATACCTGTCATGGCAATGCTCAGACTGCCAACCAAAGAATCCAAAGGAAAAGCCAATTTCCATTTGGGGGCCGTCTGCGTGGGAATCGACATTGCCAAAGGCGAAACTACTTTTATGACTTACAAAAACAAAGTCATCGAAGAGCTCCCTGAAGGGCTGGGCGACATAAGAGGTCTCAAAATCCCAAATTGGGACGAAATACTTCATATCGCGTCAAACGTACAATTGATAACCAATCTTGGATACCTTGCCGCCGATATTTGTATAGATAAATCCACCGGACCGGTATTGCTGGAAATCAACGCCAGAGCGGGTCTGAGCGTGCAAATTGCCAATCTGGCACCTCTTAGGAAAAGATTGGAAAGAATTGAGGGAGTAAAGGTTACCAGCCCCACAAAAGGCGTTAGAATCGCAAAAGACATGTTCGGAAACATTATGGAAAAAGAGATCGCATATTTATCCGGTAAAGAAGTAATCAGCTCAGAGGAGAACATCGAGATTATTCGGAAAAACGGAGTCATAAGAATATTAGCCAAAATTGATACAGGTGAAGAAAGAAGCACAATTGATGAAGAAATGGCAATGAAAGCGGGGCTCCTGGAGAACACTGAAAATTACGATGATGAAAAATCAACACTGAAAATTAAACTGGTAATAAAAAATAAGAGAACACAAACAGTAGTAGACGTTGAAAAAATCCCGAATAAAAAATACAAAATGATAATAGGAAGCAGAGATTTACAAAATTTCCTTATCGATACAAACAAACAAGATGAAGACAAAGCTCCAGTCAAAAAAGCCGGCATGGTTAAGGAGAAACCTAAATCAGCCAAAACAAATTTTTACGACATTGATC
>JAACEU010000102.1 GCA_011682355.1 Nitrospirota bacterium
AATTTTGTTCGCAGTTCTTGCGATCATCATTAGCATGACCATTCTCAACTTGGCTGGCAATTTTTTCTATTTCATAAACCCAGTCGAGGAACAAGAAGTAGGCATACAGTTTCAAAATCGACGAATAGAAAATATTGTGGGGCCTGGCGTTTACAGCGATGTGGGCATTTTTGTCGATTTGCAGACGATTTCTACACAAGCCATCCCCTTTGACGTGCTTGATGAAGAAATCATCACCTCTGATAAACAGCGCATCGGGCTAAAGGTGACAGGAGACATTTTCCGCCCAGGTTTAGAAGATGCGGATTTGATCCGGTCACAATGGTCACGCTATCGGGGCATTTACTTGAATGATGACCAGGCGAGTTCGCGTGTAGGAGATTTGGCTCGGCAGTCGATGAAAGTATGTGTGGGAGATCGCACCTTTGATGACAATATCATTGGAACCTCACGAGATGCCCTACGTGCCTGTATTGATGAAGAGTTGAACAAGCTGGTTAGTGAATTTGGATTGCGGATTGAAAATCTGGTTGTGCCGGAGGTGATTTTGTCACCTGCGGTGCAGGTTGCCCTGGATGCCATTGTGCAAAGCCGGCTGGAAACTGAAAAAGCAGCTCAAGATCAACTGCGAGCCTCTGCTGAAGCGTCCGCAGAGCAGGCCAAGCAAGAAGGTGAAATCCGTGTCGAGCAAAGCCGTATTCAGGAACAAGCGCGTCAAGGGATTTTATTGGCGCAATTGGAACAAGAGCAGTTAGCCGCGCAATTAGCTGTCATCGAACAACAGCAGCAAAATGATTTGGCGACCGTTGCCAAGCAGCAAGCAGTTTCTCTGGCAGAAAAGGAACGGGATTTCCTGGTGGCGAAAGAGAATTTGGAGATTGCTCGTATTGTGGCAGAACAGGCAGCGGTAGATGCTGAAGCGAGAACGGCCGTTGAGCAGCTTCTTGCCGGTCTCTATGAAACCAATCCTGAATATTTGTCGCTATTGTTGGTGCAAGCAAACGCCAGCGCCTTGAACCGAACGGACAAGGTCATTTTCACGCCTGAAGGCATGATACCCACCTTGGTGCTGCCGGGGCCCGGCATTGTGCCTACAGTTGATACCACGCCTAACACGGCCGTACCCGCCACTGAGGGAACTGAAACCTCTCCATAGTATTGCCACGTTTATGTGTGCATAGATCAAAAAAGCCTGACTTCACGTCAGGCTTTTTTCTTGGACATAGGTTGTTGCCACAACGAAACAGCATACCCGCCAAAGGGATTGATTTCTTGAGGATAGTAATTTCCCCCAAATATTTACGAACAATTGCGCTACAATTACATTCTGATTAGCAACTTTCAGTTGAGGATGTGATATGAGTGACAACAAGGCATTGGTTCAACTTAAATTTGAAGGATACCAAATTTGATGGGTTTTGGATCAGGTAACAGACGAGTGGTGGTATGCTGTCGTCGATGTCATTGAGGCATTAACAGACAGCCAGAAACCGCGAGATTATTGGTATCGAATGAAAAAACGGGTGGCAAAAAATGAAGGTGTTGAACTGTCGACAAATTGTCGACAGTTCAAATTGAAAGCGGCCAATAATCGCTTTTACAACACCGACGGAGCAGGGGATCCTCATTTGGTGGAAGCGACGGAAGCAAAAAGCTAATGGGAGCTATTATTTTTCGAGTAGGGCGTCAATCAATGGAATTAGTTGGTCTTTGATAGGTTTATCCCAATCAAGTACAGAATCACTCAGTTGGTTATGAAGACTTTTTACCATTTTTCTAATTTCAATATTATGTGGTGAATTTAAGCGTATTCTCTCTGCCGTATATTTCCCAGCATTACTGATAGGCTTCCAATATCCATCCTCATCAACAAAGTGTTCGGAAAAAGTTTCTCTACAAGTATCAATAAACCGATAGCCCTTAGATTGAAGCTCTTCAGATGGCCAATGGTGCCATTTGCCTCTATTACACACGTGACAGGAGTAATAAATATTTGTGTAGACCTCTTTTAGCTGATCATATTTTGATTTTGGCTTGAAGTGATCTAATTCAAAATTCCTTTCTCCATTTGCAAACCTTTCATGCAGTAAACAGTAAGCACAGCATTCATGAAAATCTTCACGGATATAGGGTCTGTACTTTTGATAATTATTTTCAGATGGTGATGGTACACGATGAGAGAAAATTGAAGGCATTGTCAGACTATTTTTATTGTTTATTTGTCAAAATGGATTCGCTCAACATGGCTAATTCGTTTTTTATCGGCGTGTAATATTTTTCTTCTACAGCATCAAGCATATTGTTGATTTGTTCTAATTCTTGAGTTTCTTTAGGAGTCAATCCCTCAAGGAATTTCTTATCAACAAGCTTTCTGTGTCTCATACGGATTTGCTCAACAAAACTGACGTTTATTCTCGGCTGTTCTTCATATCCAATGTATTCTAAGAGATCACTTAATAACCAACTTGGCAAATTGTACCGAGATAATATCAATACATTGATTTGAGTAACAATATCCAAGCTTCTAGAATAATTCTTGGATGTTAAGGATTCTTTATATTTAGCTACCAGTTGCTCTATCCACTGAATATCATTTTCGCTTAAGTTAGGAACAGGGATAGGCCGTAAATCTTTTATAGGAATATTTCGAGTTTGTGGTGATATGCTTAGTAACGCATTTGCTACTAACCCATTCAATACTGCAGTAATAATTTCTAATGAAAAATCACCTTTAGGCCAAATACCATGAAATGCATGGTAGCAATAAAGTCCACTTCTATCGGTAGCTGAAATAATTTTCCAAGCCCCTCTACTAATCCTTATTGCACTGGCAATTACCTTTGGTGACTCCCAAGGGCGAAGATATGCTTTGTATAACATGCTATTTGGATTCAAATCTATGTATCTGTGGTTCAATACGGCATATGGATTTAAACCATCTTCCACTTTTTGCAATCCTTTTTTAAATCCAGTTCGCTGAATATTAGACACATGGTTTGAAACTGAGTCTTGGTATTCGATCCCTCGGTGTATGTCAGCTACATCTTCTAACTTAATAAGGTCTTTAAGATATTCCTTTAAATTTGTGGCAAGAGAATGTTCCCATAGAGGATAGGAAGATGCGGTTGAGCGCTTGAATGTCTCTTTATTTTCCCAGGTAGGTTTCCCGGTTTCCCAAAACTGTTCATAGTCACCTTTCGCTATGAACATTCGATGTAATTCAACGGCATCATTATTGCTTTGACCACTTGCTAAAACCAAGACAGTCTCAGCATTGGAATATTGAAACACGTTATCTGGTAGTGCAATTATTGAAACAGCATCATAAGTTTCGACTAATTTAGTTCGGATGTCTTTATAAAGCTGTCCGTCTGTAAACGATCTAGGCAAAACAAAACCTAATAATTTTGGAGGGGCAGAGAGGACTCGTGATATGGTTTCAACGGCCTTGTTGG
>JAACEU010000103.1 GCA_011682355.1 Nitrospirota bacterium
TTTATATTTTTTTCTTAATGTTTACAATGTTTTGTGATTGATAATATAATGTAATTATGAAATTTAGAGATAGAATATTTTCAAGCTTTCTGGATGATGGGGAAAAGATTTTGTATGTTGCGCATAGACATATAGTTATTTTCAAGATAGATGCGGCAAAACCAATGTTTTTTGGACTTGCTATTCCAGCAATTTTATACTTGTTTTTTCCTCAGGCATGGCCGATATTTGTTATCTGGGGACTGGTTGGTCTACTTGTAATATTTTATTATTTTATAGATTGGTATTACGATGCATGGCTACTTACAAATATCGGTGTGGTTGATGTGGAAAGAAACGGGTTGTTTGATATTACTGCGACCAGAGTTGAATATCATATGATGGAAGGTATGAGCTATACAATAAAAGGACTGTTGCAGACTTTTTTGAATTATGGTGATATAACCGTTGATAAGCTGGGTGCACAAACTTTTGTTGTGTTAAAGGATGCTTCGAAACCTAAGAAATTGGAAAGATTGGTAATGAAATATCAGGAACAGTTTGTAAATGAGCGTAGTGTGCGTGATCATCACGCATTGAAGGGTATGTTGAGTGATATGATTGCTTATCATATTCAAAATAAAAAAATTGATTCTTCTAAAAAAGATAAATAATGGATTTTTCTAGTTTTCCAATAGTTTTAGTGGCGATATTTGTTCTTATCACTTTATTATTAGTTGTTTTTGTATTTGTGAAAATGCGGAGGCGTAAGGGGTTTTCATCGGAATCGATGCAATATATTAGGTCACATTGGATAAGAATAATAGATTCTTTTGATTCACACCCAAAGAATGCAGTTTTAGATATGGATAAATTGCTTGATTATGCTTTGTCCAGACATGGGTTTGAGGGGAGTTTGGGGGAGAAATTAAAAAAGGCGGGTCCGAGGTTCAAGGATTTGAATGGAGTGTGGAGCGCTCACAAGCTGAGAAACAGAGTTGCGCATGAACTTGGTGATATTGATAAAGGCCAAGCAAAAAGAGCTCTAAAACAGTTTAAATCGGCCTTGAATGATTTGGGGGCTGAGTTATAATCAATTTATGGAATTTGAAGCAGTAATTGGGTTGGAAATTCACGCACAAATTTCGACGAAGTCGAAAATGTTTTGTCGTTGTGATAATGATTCATGGGAAAAGGAACCAAATATACATACTTGTCCCGTTTGTATGGGATTTCCGGGACAACTTCCGGTTACAAATGAAGAAGCGGTAAAGAAAGGAGTTGTTGCCGCGCTTGCATTAGATTGCGAGATCCCAGAATACTGTAAATTTGACAGAAAAAATTACTTTTATCCGGATAGCCCAAAGGGATATCAAATTTCTCAATTTGATGAACCATTATCACAAAATGGAAAAATAGAATTTGATATGGGTGATAGGAAAGTAAAAGTTGGGATTACGAGATTGCATTTAGAGGATGATGCCGGAAAACTTACGCATGTGAGAAATGGTTCTTTGGTTGATTTCAATAGAGCCGGTACGCCGTTGATGGAAATAGTGTCGGAGCCGGATATGCATTCCGGGGACGAGGCGGAGGCTTATGCGCGTGAAATTCAGAAGGTATTGCGTTATGTGGGGTCGAGCGAGGCGGATATGGAGAAAGGCATGATGCGTTTTGACGCGAGTGTTTCTATTCGACCGAAGGGGGAGACAAATCTCAATCATCGTGCTGAAATTAAGAATCTGAATTCGTTTAGGTCACTGAATAGTGCTATTAATTATGAAATAGGGCGGCAGACCGAGCTTTGGGAGGTCGGAAGTCCTTTGGATGGGCCGTCGACTATTGGTTGGAATGATGAGAAGGGGGAAACATATTTTATGCGTAAGAAAGAAGAAAGTGATGATTATAGGTATTTTCCGGAACCGGATATTCCTCCTTTATATATAGATAAAAAGTTAGTAGAGGGATTAAAGACTCATATTCCAGAAATGCCTGGGGTGAAGAAGAAAAGGTATATGGAGGAGATGGGGCTAATTGAAGATGATGCAAGGATATTGTCCGGAGATATAAGATTGGCGCAGTATTTTGAGGAAGTTGTAGTGGCCACAAGTGATTCCAAAAAAGCGGTTTCTTTTATAAATACGGTATTGATGAAGCATTTGAAGGAGGAATTGATAAATATAGATGATCAAAAAGTTACGGCGGGAATGATGTCAGAGCTAATAAAACTTATAAATAGTGGAGAAATTTCAAATAATCTTGCGAAGGGGGAGGTTTTTGAGGAAATGTACAAAACCGGAAAGGATCCAAAAGAAATTGTGGAAGAAAAGGGGTTGAAGCAAGTAAGTGATAGTGGAGCGATTGAGGTCGCATGTAAAAAAGTTATTGAGGAGAATCCCGGACCGGTTGAGGATTATAAGAATGGAAAGGATAAGGCAATTGGGTTTTTGATTGGCATGGTTATGAAGGAGATGAAAGGGCAAGCCAATCCACAGATGGTTGATGAAATGATGCGAAAAATGCTATAATAATACTGTTAAATTAACTCATTCATATGTTTGCAACATCAGGAGATATACTAAATATGTCGTTGGCGATAGGATTTATTTTGCTTGTGATTTTTTTGTGTTTTTTGATTTTTTACGCGGTTATCATTTTGAGAGATGCGGCAAAGGTAATGGATGATGTGGAAGAAGTAGTTACCAGAGTTCGTACTACCATAGTTCAGCCTCTAAAAGCGGTGGATTACATCATAGAAAAGGCAAAACCGTATGTGGAGACGGTGATTGAGCGAAAGATGAACGAAAAGAAAAAATCTAAGAAGAAATAAGGACTTTTATAGGAAATATGACCGAAGCGTTGATTATCCTTTTTATTCGTGATGGTTGTTGGAATAGGCGATAGAGCCACTCCAGGCCGAGTTTTTGCATCCATTTTGGTGCTCTTTTTAGTTTACCTGTAATGAAGTCGAAGGTTCCGCCTATTCCTGCCGCAAGTTTGACGCTTGGCATTTTTTTGAGGTTTCTTGAAATCCACAATTCTTGGTTTGGTGCTCCGTATGCGACGAATAATATGTTTGGTCTGGTTTTATTGATGATTTGCGTGATTCGCTTTTCGTCCGGAGGATTCGGCGTGCCCGCATATGTCCCAACAATTTTTACTCCCGGATATTTTTTTTCCAATATTTTCGCAGTTTTTTTCGCTATTCCTTCGGCTGATCCGAGCAAGAATACCTTGTTTTGTGTATTTGCGGAATTTTTGCATATCTCTGATACCAAATCTGCTCCCGTAACTCTTTCTTTGAGTACGGTTTTAAAGTATTTAGGGGAAAAGGGGATAGCGATGAGGCTGTAGAGCCATTTGAATATTTTGATTAAAAAGGAATTTGTATTTCTTGTTATGTGCAAGTATTTTGCCGCCCACAGAATTCCGATGCCATCAGGTGTATTGAGGTCGGATTTATTTAAAATCTTTTT
>JAACEU010000104.1 GCA_011682355.1 Nitrospirota bacterium
GATTTGCGCGTGCACGTCGGCGTCGGTCAGTTCTTTTTCCGGGATTCGCAGGCTCGCCGTCAAAAAATTATACGGCGAATGGCGCTGGACCAGGTCGATAAAAGCTTTGTAGCCCCCGGGTTGAAATTCCGGAACCTGCCAGAACCAGCAGCCCAGGGTGGGCATGACGCCGTCGGGCAGACGAAGAGCGGACTCGCTCCCCCGGGCGCATAGCGGTGCGATCAAAAATAGGATTAGAAAGATGAATCGATTCATTTGTTTATTCCTGTTTCATTCAGTATTTTTTTCCCGCCGTTAATGATCCATTATCAATTCCAGCAGTTTTTTGCCTTTATCAGTCGTGAGGTATTTTTGAAATTGGCTTTTTGGTTTATCCGGTATCAGGTATTCTATAAAATTGGCATCTATTAACGGATCAATAAATTTGTTTTTAAATCGGGTTCTGTTGGTCCTTTTTAGAATTCCCATTAGTGATTTCAAATCAATGGGATCTCTTGCAATGAGTAGAATCAATGCAGCCTCAAAAGCGGGAACTGACTTGGGACACACTTGGGACACACTCCGGACAATTTCCTCAAATTGTCCCAAGTCGAGTTTAAGGTAGTCACGGAATAAGGCTTGGAATTCATCCGGATTCAAGTTCAGTTTCAACTTGGCGACTTGCCAACTTGGCGCCAACTTTGTACCAACAGAGTCCGGAGCAGGGCCTTGACTATCCGGTTTCAGAAATTCAGAATGAATAACAAACGTTGTTTTGAAATAGGAGCGCTCGTCATCCGTATCAAAAACCGGCGCCGGGGAATGGTTCTTTTCCATCTCTCTCAATATCGTCGGAATGCCCGTCGATCTGCCTTCGGTCAGGTGCAGTTCTTTCAGGAATTCGCCGACCCGGCGGTTGCGGTATTTTCGTACATCGATCTGCAGCTTTTGCAGTTTGATTTTATCCAACGGCGGCAGCGGCATTATTTCAGTATTTCCTTTATCACTCCTTTGGTTTCTTCCTACCGCGCCAGAGAATCCTTCTCCTCCGTCCCTGGTTGTACCTACGACGGCAAAGGACTAGCTGCGCTTTTGGATTATGACTGCGAATCTATCGCTTGACTCGTATAATGCTCCGACGCCGGTCTTTCGTGGCGTCGCAGGACAAGACATTTGAGGCTTCTTGCCGTCGCCATCCGGCATTAAACCCAAACGTATTTCTGGATAGAACAGGATCATCAGCCAATGAAACAGCAGCAGAGTGGTTTGATGCAAAGGTCAAAACTTAAAATCACGCCTAAACCCGCCAAAAACAAACGGCTGCTCCAATTGGCTGCATAGGAATGTCATACGGATTTTTATTCTGGCTCAATTAGCCTTAGTTTAAGCAATCCGTTTCCAGAAGCAACCACATATTCCATTAAAAACGCTATGCCAGAATTCATTAAATCTACAATATCAGATTGGTCTCTACTAAATACAGTACCAACTAAATTTTCCCCATCCCAAACACCGACTGGCGCAAATTCGGAATCTTCAACTTTTCGTAGAGTGACTTCTGTTGGTGGATATTCTACTTGCTCGGTTTTAATATTTAATTCTGCCTGACCTGTGTTGAATAAATTAACAGCTACTCCCCCTCTTTCGATACGCGAAATTTCCAGTAGATTTCTTATCTCATTCGGTGAAGCGTCAAATAGATATATCCATTGTGGCAATGAAAGTGATCGAATCCAAGAAATAACGTTATTCTCACCTTGTTGAAGCTGCCAAGAATCAGAAATTTTGATTGCGAGATGGCGAGATTGAATGCCTCGCACCATTAATTCAAGCGCAATTAGATCATTAACTCCATAACGTATGTTTGCAGGTAAACTTGTAGGAAGGAAACTAGCTGACCCACTTTGAAGAAGTAATTCATTTACCCAACTAATAATTGTTCCAAATACCCAAGGCAGGAACACTTCGAATATACTGTAAATAAAATCCCCTAATTGTTCAAATCGAAAGTCTATATCGTCAACATTAGTCAAATAAACTTCAGAAATCTTTATTAAAGAAACACCTTGTAACCAGCCGATAAGCAATCTTTCAATAGGAAGATCAATTTCAACCCTATTTCTCCCTCGTTTTGTATAAACCCTTATTTTTGGAGCTTCGGGCAGTTGCAATATTTCCTGTAGTCTGTTATTAGCAATGATAAATTCTGTGGCTTCAATTGTTTCCTGCGGAGTTTCTAATCCCTCTAAATCAGCAATTGCATTTTGGACAATTTTCTCAAGCATTCTGGATGAACGAATTGAAGTTCCTGAAGAAGCCCATCGGCGTCTAACAGATTCTTCTGTATTTTGATATTGATTCATTGCAAAATTAGCAGCTTGGAGCCAACGGGAGCGATTTGATGAATTGAGCTGTACCCAGCCCAGAGTTTGACCAAGAACTTCTTCAATTCGCTCAATCTGTACAACCTGATTAAGCCTTTCAAATTCTGCTGAAATAAACCAAACAAACTTTAAAAAATTTGTGATTTCATTATCATTGGCCTCGAAAATGGCATCCTCAGAAACTCTGCAAAGCTCCTCAAACACTGCAAGAGCCTCAAGTGCTTTTTCTGTAGCCAACATTGAGTCAACATGAAGATCGTTTTCGCTAGGATTGAATCTATCAAAATCATTAGCGCTAGGTTGTGCCTGTCTTGCTAATACAACTATGCCTTCTGTTTCTTTGGTTGCTCTACCTGCTCGGCCAATCGCATTTACAAGTTTTGAGCCAGTAATGTATTCTGTTAGCCCTTCTTCTCCATATGCACCTTGCGATGCTATTACGACAGATGTAACAGGTAAATTAATTCCCTCTGTTAACGTTGTTGTAGCGACTATGTGCTTCAAATGACCTGAGGATACAGCTTCTTCTAAGGCATTACGTATTTCACTTGGTAGTGATCCATGATGATAGGCAACGCCTTTCTCAAGAGTGCGCTTTAAAGGGTGTTCATCTCCTAAACGAGCAGTTACTAAGTCAATCAAATTTAGAATTTGTTGACGATTTATTGGTTCTTTTGTATCAGCAATTGCTTCAGCTAGTCTTATTGTTGCAGGTTTTGTTGCTTCGATAGTTAAGACCGGGCCAAATGCTGCAAGGTAGTCGATGATTGACACTAACATTCGATAAAATGGCGTACTTTTCGAATCTTTTATGTAATTCCCATGTTCTTCCTCTGCTTTTTGAACCAGTTCACCAACTGGATTTTCTGTATGAAAAGTATTAGCCAATCCTGTATGAGAAATTCTTACATCAAGCCGACCATATAATGGTGTAGTTTGATTATAAAAATATTTCTTTGCTTGACTATTCCTTTCGATGATCGAATCATTCCAAAATGCATCAGTTGTCCAAATCGCGTGAATTTTTCGTGGGCCTCTCCAATCACGGTGAAACTCCAAAGGTGCGTGATTGTCATTTTCCCCACTTAACCATTGAATAATATGGGTTCGGTTTCCAATTACCGCTGATATCAAAACGATTTTATGATGCAGATGTTGAGTGGCATAATGCAAATAGGATAAATCTTCTTCAAGAGTCCATCCTCTACCTTCATCACCAACTAATTGGACTTCATCAAAAATAAACATCCCAAATCGATCTAATACTTGAGCACTATCTGTTCGGAGCAAATATGAAAGCCTCTCAGGTGTCATTACTTCTACTTCAGGTTGCAAGTTGCCCAATATGCTATTGAGCCAATCACCCTCAGGTAAGCCATCTATAATTCGTCGGCCAATGAAACGTAAACGAGATTGCAGTGATTTCCGTACTTCCCTGCACAAACTACGAGTAGGCGCGACATAGCAGACAGAAGTGTCTTTTGTGGATAAGTGGGCTGTTATTAGCAATTGGGCTGCTAGAGTTTTTCCGCCACTGGTGGGGGTCGACAATAATAGTCTTTTGACATTATCGGAGAGAGGATTATTTACACCTTCAATTCCTAGAAAATCAATTTGTGGTG
>JAACEU010000105.1 GCA_011682355.1 Nitrospirota bacterium
AAAACAATAAATTCAAAATATTCAGTCCGTAATTGTCCAGATTTGGCTTACCTGAAGGAAAAATCGCCAAGAAAAAGTGTTGTTGATAATTGTACAACAGATTTGTAAACTGAAGCTAAAGCAATTAACCAAAAAATTATGAGCGAAAAAGAAAAGAAAAAGTACAAAGTTAAACTTCCGGAAGATAAAGAAGAAGGCGTTTATGCAAACGCGGCCTCTGTCCATCTGAATTCCAACGAATGCATTATTGATATGGCGTATTTGATTCCAAATGCAAAAGAACCGGTTTTGAAAGTAGTCAGTAGAATAAATATGAGCCACAGAACTGCCGAATCATTTCTGAAAGTTCTTTCAAATGCAATTCTTGATTACAAAAATAAACAAAAAGAACAATGAACGATTTAATGGAAAAAGTGGTAGCTCTTTGCAAAAGAAGAGGTTTTATATTTCCGGGATCAGAAATTTATGGAGGGCTGGCCAACACTTGGGACTATGGCCCATACGGAACAGAGCTCAAAAACAACATCAAACAGCATTGGTGGAAAACATTCGTACAAAAAAGAGATGACGTGGTGGGGCTCGATTCTGCGATCCTTATGAATCCAAAAGTGTGGGAGGCATCCGGACACATAAACTCATTTTCAGACCCATTGATGGATTGCAAAAAATGCAAAGAGAGAGTTCGCGGAGACAAATTGATTGAAGACAAATTGGGAGTTGAAGCCGCTGTTGGAAAAACACTGAAAGAAATCGGGGAAATAATCCAAGACGAGAACATTAAATGCCCAAAATGTGGCAAATGCGATTTCACAGAAGCGAGATCATTCAACCTAATGTTCAAGACTCACCAAGGAGTTGTTGAAGAAACGGCAACGGCAGTCTACCTTCGACCGGAAACCGCACAGGGAATATTCGTCAATTTCAAGAACATAGTCCAAACTTGCAGGAAAAAAATCCCATTCGGCATAGCACAAATCGGAAAATCTTTCAGAAACGAAATTACTCCCGGAAATTTCACATTTAGAACTCGAGAATTTGAACAAATGGAGATTGAATATTTCGTTTCACCTATCGAAAAAGAAGACATCAAGAGAATTTTCGACGAATGGAAAAAAGATTGCTACAACTGGTATGTGGAAATTGGCGGTAAAAAGAAAAATCTACGCTACAGAGAACACGACAATGACGAATTGTCACACTATTCCACAATGACATACGATATTGAATACAAATTCCCATTTGGATGGGGTGAATTGATGGGACTCGCATATAGAGGAGATTTCGATCTCACACAGCACGAACACTATTCCGGTGCCGATCTCAAATACACAGATCCCATAACCAACGAAAAGTACTTACCACACGTGATCGAACCGTCATTTGGCGCAGAAAGATCCGTATTGACCATACTTTTAGATGCATACGATGAAGACAAAATCGGCAAAGAAGAAAGAACGGTTATGCGCTTCGCTCCCGCAATTGCGCCTGTAAAAGTCGCGATTTTCCCATTAATGAAGAAAGAAAAATTGATAAAGACCGCTAAAAAGATTTTTGACGAACTAAAAGACAAAATGAAAGTAGAATACGATGAAGCGGGAACCATTGGGAAAAGATACCGAAGACAGGACGAAATAGGTACCCCATATTGCATTACAGTCGATTTCGACACTCTTGAGGACAAAACAGTCACTATTCGTGATCGCGACACCACAAAGCAAAAAAGAGTGGCGATTTCTGATATTCTCGAGGGAGATATTCTGAAATTCTAGCTGAACGAGTTTGTGACCATTTATAGAGCCTTAAGCATTGTTAAATAGGCTGTTTTCTGCTAAAATATAGGGAAACTAAAACAATCATGCATGCTTTCCAGTCTTTGGAAATACATAATCAGTAAGCCAATCTCATTCCTATTAATCATAGTTGCAATAGTACTTACTGCATACTACGGCCTTAGACTAATGAGATATATACATCGGCTTTACATGGCGAAAAGATTGATATTTCTGAGAATTACACTCGCCAGAGAAGAATCCCCCAAAGACAAGGATAAGCAGGTAGAAAAGGACTTTAGAGAGAGAATTTCCATAATGTCACAATTCTTTAGAAACCTTCATGAAACCATGGAATTGAACATGTGGAATCAGTTTAAGGTATGGTTGTTTAGGCACAATATTTTTTCTTTTGAACTTGTTGCTCACCAAAAAGTTGTAGATTTTTACATCTCCACTCCAAAATATTACAAAGAAATTGTAGAAAAAGGGATCACTTCGTACTATCCCGACGCCAATATTGAACCGATCGAGGAATACGAAACGATGCTAAAGGATGCCAAAATGAAAGGGTATTACGCATACACAGAGAGGAAATATTGGTTCCCGGTCAAGACATTCAAAGTTATAGAAAACGACCCTCTAAACAATCTCACAAACGTTTTTTCAAAGCTGGAATCTAATGAAACAGCTATAATCCAAATTGTAGTCAGACCAAAAAACGACAAATGGACAAAAAAAGCCGAAGAAGCCGGAGAAACTTACTTTAAAGGGAAAAAACTGGGAGGAATCAAAATCCCCGTAATCGGATGGATTTTCAACGTGTTTAAAGGAATTTTCCTAGGATACGAAAAAATGGAAATTCAACCCAAGCAAAGCGGTGACGGTTATGTGCGTATGCTCCAATCAAAAGAGGAAGTTGCAAAAAGAATGGGTGAAAAATCGGCTCAATCCGGTTTTGACACAGTCATAAGACTGCTTTCTACAGCCAAAACCGAAAAAAGAGCGGAAGAAATAAGCAACAACATAATCGTCGGGCTCAGCCTGTTCAAAGATCCGTCATCCAACTGGTTTCAAACCAGAAGAATATTTTTCATAGATTCAATAAATGATTGGTGGTTCAAATTCAACTTCAAAAAAAGAATGATAGATTGCAGATTTTTTGGAATTGGAGAAAAAACCGAGATATTGGCAGAAGACGAATTAGCATCATTGTTCCATTTTCCAAGCTCAAAATACAACTATTCACCTGATATTCGCTGGATGGACTACAAAGTCCTCCCGGCTCCTACAAACATCCCGGAAGAAGGTATACTTATCGGACACAACGTATATAGGGGCGACAAAAAAGAGATCAGATTCTTGAAACAAGACCGCTCAAGACATCATTACATAATCGGTAAATCCGGTTCCGGTAAATCCGCTTTATTGTCATACATGGCAAGACAGGATATTCAGAACGGTGAAGGCGTATGCGTGATCGATCCGCATGGGGATCTGATCGAAGACATTCTTACCTATATTCCAAAAGAAAGGGCAAAAGACGTGATTATATTTGATCCGGCCGACCAGGAAAGGCCAATGGGGCTAAACATGCTGGATGCTGTCAATTCCGCAGAAATGGATCTCATTTCCT
>JAACEU010000106.1 GCA_011682355.1 Nitrospirota bacterium
CCTCCACATTCTCACAAACCTCAAAGTCCATCGCCTCATAAGCAATCTTTATCGCCTCAGCTTTTGTCACCGAACTCTCGGGCCGACAACTTCCATCCTCATAACCTTTTATCCAGCCTTCCTGTTTCCCATAACACATAAATGTCGAATACCATTCATCTCTTACATCCGTACAACAATTGCCAAGAGTCATTCCACCAAAATCAGAATCCACAGCATTCGTTACCACAACCATAAATTCAGCACGATTAATAGTATTATCCGGCTGAAAACTTCCATCAATATAACCTTTGATTATCCCTTTATCATACAAAGCCTCAATCGCCACCCCGTTTATATGCTCAGAAGTAACATCAGCGAAAATCTCCACAACTTCCTCCACCTCACCACCAACTTTCATCCCATCCACTACTATAGAATCATTATTCGAAACAGAAGCATACAAATGATTTATATAATCATTCGTCGAACTCCAAAAAGAAAAAAGTGCAAAGAGCGAAACCGCCACAAACAAAAGCAAAGCTCCCGTAAAAGAGCCATGCGAACGCATAAGAGTCATAAAATCATCCTTTCTTTTAGTTTGTTTAACGCTAGCCTGACTTCTGTGTGTCTTAGTAGATTTCTTAGCTTTTCTGTTTACCATATTTACAAAAATTATTTTTTAAGTACACGTTTGTATTCGGCTTCATAGATATGAAGAAACGACATTAGAATTACTAACATAATTGGTCCCAAAATCACTCCCTTCAAATCCATTACTATAATTCCACCCAAAACTACCAAGAAAGTCATAAGTGGATAAGTATGCGCCCTGTTTCCAATCAAATATGGCTTCAAGAAATTATCGATCGTTCCAACCAGGAACAATCCCCAAATAACCAAGAATAATGCCGCCCCATAACTTCCGAGAATTGCCATCACAATCGCCGCCGGAGCCCATATCAAAGCCGTTCCAACAACCGGAACCAATGACAAAAATGCCATCGCCGTCCCCCAAAACACAGGATTTGAAATCCCAACTATCGCAAACCCGATTCCACCAAGAATTCCCTGCACAATTGAAGTCAAAAACACTCCAAAAACAATCGCTTTCACCATCTGACGAATCTTATTAAAAAGCTCATGCTCATAAACAATCGGCAACGGACTCAATTTTCCAACTCTATCAACCAATTTGTCTCCATCTTTGAAAAAGTAATACATTGTCATAATCAAAATAACTATACCCAAAACCAAACTCCCCACCCCCTTCAAAATATCCCCGGTTTGAGCAACAAGCCAACTACTTACAGACTGCGCACTATCCACAATCATCTGTTTAAGATCAATGGAATCGAGATCAATAACGGGTTGTATCCGCTCTTTTAATTCATAAAAATACCCTCCATCACTCCATTGAAAATACTGATCGAATACACCGGACTCGATCTTTGACTGAATAATCTGATATGCATCAGACGCCTCACTCGTAATCAACAAAATCACAACACTCAACGGAGCCAGGACCAAAATAATCAAAAGCAAAACCGACACAAAAGATGCCAATCCTCTCAGTCCCCGGAACCACTTATTTAGCTTTTTGTAAACAGGATAAAACGCAACCACCAAAAAGGCGGCAACCAAAATTTCAGTCAAAAACGGACTCAAAATATAGCCAATAAGTCCCAAAGCCAAAAGCATACAAAGCAACAAAAAATAACCCGGAAGCTTTTCGATAATCAGAAAACCTCCAAATTTCCCTTTCTGTTCAGATTTTGTAAGCCTTTTTGTAACAAAAGCCTTTGACTTAGATTTAGAAGATTTTTTCATAGGAAATATTAAAAAAAATACCTCCCACAATATACACTAAATCAAAGGTTCTTCAAATTCAGGTTCCTCAAAAAAAACCACCCGGACCACTTAAGACCCAAGCAGTTTTTTTTATTTGAGATTGCCCTTCACTTATTCAGTTAAAGCCACTGCAGTCAATTCCACTTCAACTTCGTTTGAATAAACTCCACAATCCCCTCCTAGATATTCACAAACTCTTACAAAGTACGTCCCATCCCCATCAAAAGCCTCAAGATCAGTCGAATCTACCAATAAGTCACTGTAAAAATAATATTCATCACCTTCTCGTGTTGGATAAGTTGGCCCTGATGTCTTCGACCAAACCACTTTGTATCCTTGTACAGAAGCACCATCAACAACCCAGCTCACCTCTCCATTAAAGTCGTCAACAAGCGTAATAGACGAAACATCTCCGCTTACAACAGCTTCATCCACACTGGAATCCACACTGGAATCCACACTGGAATCCACACTCATTTCTATCTCAAGTTCGTTAGAATAAACTCCGCATTCCCCTCCTAGATATTCACAAACTCTTACATAATACGTTCCTGCTCCACCGAAAGAATCTATTGAGCCGGAAACAGTTGATGAATCGCTGTAATAAGCATATTTATCACCGGAACGTGTTGGATAAGTAGGTTCAGAAGTTTTTGACCAAACCACTTTGAATCCACTTGCAGAATAGCCATCAGCCAACCATTTCACATTTCCATCTCCTTTATCCATAAGAGAAATAGAAGTTACATCTCCACTACCAACTGAGCTAGATTCTCCGATTTTAATATTGTCATATGTATTTGAGGCTTTTGTAGTTTTTTCAGCCTTAATTCTCCAAACCATTTCGGCCATTTCCCCACGAGTAATATTCTTGTTAAAAGAATTAACAGAAGTAGGAATAGCGGACAAAAGCTCAAGAGAAACAACATATTGTTGGAACCAAGCATCGCTATCACTAGTATCAGCGGTTAATCTAAATGCTTCAACAACAATTTTACTTGCCTCAGCAAAGTTTATCTCCCAATCGGGCATAAAATACCCATTATCGTATCCATCAACAATTCCTATATTTTCAGCTTTACAGACATGAGGCGCAAACCATTGATCCGTTACATCAGGAAAACAATCACTATATCCCGCCACATCATAACCATAAGCTTCCATCACAATTTTCAAAAATTCAGCACGATTAATTGTATCATCAGGCTTATAACTGCCATCCTTGTAACCAACAATAACATCGTTGTTTTTCAAATACTGAATAGCTTCATAACTTTCGCTACTTGAATCTACATCGGTAAAAACAGACTCTGCCGCATAGTTTGCGCTTACGCTCGCCGTAAACAGCAGAACAGATATCAAAATCGACGTGAACACAACCCCCAACATTGATTTTTTCATAATTACTTGGTTAAATATATTTTAAGGAAATTTAAACAAAAATGCGTCAACTAATCAAACGCTGACTGCAATAAAAAGTTACTTGACCTTCTTTTCTTCTTCTAATTTTCTTCTTCTTTACGACTTTCACACATTTTGCAGCAATTGTGAGCCAGAGAAGTTAC
>JAACEU010000107.1 GCA_011682355.1 Nitrospirota bacterium
GTCCGAGTCGATAAATGCTTTATACTGAAAGTATCTTACTCCGGTTCTTCCCGAATCCAGTGCAATAATCGTACGTGGATTTTCGTAATAGGTATCGACAGTTCCGTCCGAGCCCACCCACGTTGCCGTTGCTATATTTCCAGAGGAGTCGGCTGTTCTAAGCTGAAATTTCACAGAGCCGCTCGGCACCTCTTCATGATCCCATTCAATAAAATTATATCTGGTGTCACTGCTTCCCGTGTCAAAAATTTGTGATGTAAATGTTCCGCTTTCCACAACACTTGCTACTGTTGTCCCTATTATTACAAGACCTTTGTTTTGCGTGTCGGTTGCTACGTATACATATGTTTCGTCTGCATCGATTCCTTCACCTTTCCCTTCAATGTCCAGATTGTATACGAGATATGGCGAAAACGGATTTGATATGTTTATCGCCGCCAGTCCCGCATTTTGGTCATCAACAGCCGCATAGAGATAGTCGCCTGATATTACCAGATCCTGTATTTCCCCTCCTACATCGAGAGATGTAACTATTGTCGGATTTTCCGGATCGGATATATTTATTACTTGCAAAGAATCATTGCTGTCTTCCGTTCCTATAAACGCAATTGATCCCGTTATTGTTATTGCGTTAACTTCTTCTCCAACATTAAGAGACGCTACCTCGCTAATATCGTATGGATCTGAAATATCCATAACTCTGAAACCGAACGAATCGTCATCAAGCCCTACATATGCGTAATTACCCTTTGTTTCAATAAAATGTGCTTTATCATTGAAATTATAAACATCTGTTAGCAATGGAAATGGCAACCATTCTTCGTTTATATTATACACTTGCATTCCAAAATATCTGCTACTTACGCTCATATATAGGTAATCTCCTAATACTGTCGGTTGGTTACCCGCTCCTCCCAATGGCCAGACCAAATATAAAAATGCGTTATTTGGATCTGACGCATCTACCATAGCCAATCCAAAAAAACCATTTTGTGTCCCCACATATACGTAATTACCCGCTTTTGTTAGACGATTCCCTTTGTGTCCGATGTCTACCTCCCCTACAGTGGTAATGTTTTCGAGATCTGAAATATCAAGTATTGCCAGCCCTTTACTGGAATATTCTGTAGCAAGATATGCGTAATTTCCTTCAACAATTATATCATTACCATGATGTCCAAAGTTAGCGAAATAGAAATATTCGCTTCCCATTTCAACGGCTGTAAGTGTAATATCGCAATTATCTTCAGGAGGGCCGGCTGTAATTTCGGTTTCCGTATCTTCGTACGTTCCCGCATCAAAATCCGTACATGTTGTTTCTATCCAATCATCGCCTGTCCAGTTTGAAAGATATGATGTTAGGGAAATTGATTTTGGAATTATTCCGCTTTGCAGCCAAGAAACCTCTGAAGTAATTTTCTTTGTGTCAGGATCGAAATATACTCCTTCTGCATCAATGTCTCCATTCACATCTCGGTAAACATCTTCAATCGTTATTGTTCTGCTATAAAACCCATTCACATCTTCCGGAGCCGCAATGAATTCCCAACTACCTGCGACGAGAGATAAACCCTTATCTCCATTCGTTAGAAGAAGATAATTTTTGTCTCGTATATTACGAACCGCTTCTATGCCTTCTTGAGTATATAAAAGCGCTTCTGTATTTAGGTTAATTTTTGTGTCTCTTCGTACGGTATCCAAAGAAAGATAAAAAATTCCCGTGGCAAATATCGCAAAAATCGCAATTGCCAAAAAAACTTCCAGTAGAGCGAAACCCTTTTTTTGTAGATTTTTTTTCATTTTAATATATTACTGTTCCGAATTTTGTTATTTCGACGGATATTGTTTTTTGAGTTTGAGTAGATACGAAATTAATGGTTCCATAATCGTCTGTTTCCCCTAATATGTTTGTAAAAATAATGTCACTACCACCTCCGTTGAGGCTAATATTCTGGATAGTTGTTGGGCCCGTCATTTCGATTTCGAAATTCAACGGATCAGACGGACTATATGCGTCTCCCTGGAAAATCGTATAAGAAGTTTCTTCCAAATGGATTCCGTGTGACACATCACTTTGCCCACTTAACGCATTGCTTTGGGCCAATCTTACGTGTGACGAGAATTGTGCAACTTGAGAATTGATGTCTGCTCGAAATTGAGATGTTTGTAAATATAGGATTGATAATCCCAGTCCAATTCCAAGTATTACTATTACCAAAATTATTTCAATTGCCGTGAACCCTTTTTTGTTTTTGAAAATGTTCATTTTATTTGCTAAGTAGATTTGGTAATTGATAAATTGGTAGAATAATCGAGAGGGCTATTCCTCCTACCATAACCGCCATAAATACAAGAAGCAACGGTTCCAATAATACTGAAAGATTTTTGGTTTTGTTTTCGACATCTCTTTCGTAAAGCCTTGCTATGTATTTTGTAGTTACTTCCAAACTTCCCGACTTTTCTCCAATGTGGATCATTTTTGTTGCTAATGGTGGAAAAAGCTTTTCATGTTTTGCCAGGTTTTCTCCGATGCTTCCTCCCTTCTCTATTTTCTCGCTAACTTCTTCCAGGACTGTTTTGTATTGAATATTGTCCAACATTTCACCAGTCATTTTCAACCCTTCTGCGACAGGAACACCTGATTGCAATAGCGAATTTAACGTTCTTGAAAATCGAGCCACATTTGCATATACAAGAATTTTTCCGAATATAGGTAATTTCAAAAGTAGAATGTGCCAAAAGGGTTTTAACACTTTGAGTCTGAATATGAATATCAATCCCCCAATTACTCCTCCAATAACCGCTATTGATAATAATGGCTGTTCCGTCAGTAATCTACTAAATCCGATCAGCATTCTTGTTGGAAGTGGTAAATCAATATTAAAACTTTCAAATATTTTTGTGATTTTTGGCATTATGAAAAGGACAATTCCAATAGCCATTATTACGGTTACTGACATTATTACCGCGGGATATATGAAAGCCGTAATTACTCTTTTTCTTATTTCATATTCTTTTTCCAGCTGTATTCCCAAACGTTTAAGTACGTATTCCAAACTTCCACTGTCTTCACCCGTTTTAATCATATTTATAAAAAGATTTGAAAATACATAATCATATCTTTTTAAACTTTTCGCTAAAGATTGTCCCGCTCTTATTCTTTCGATAATGTCTTCGTACATTACTCTGAGATTCTTGTTTTTCGTTTGATCCAGAAGAATTTCAAATGCTTCTGTGATCGTAATTCCAACCTTGATCATTATGGCAAGACTCTTTGTGAAGTTGATTTTTTCTTCAAGGCTCATGCTCGGTTTACTGAATATGAAAAACTTTCTTCGTTTTTTTTCTGTGACAGAAATGATTATTTCGTATTCTTCGCGAAGTTTGTCTGTGG
>JAACEU010000010.1 GCA_011682355.1 Nitrospirota bacterium
AATCTATTTTTGACGTTTATAGAGCATCTATTTTCACGATAAAACTCGATCACGGTATCGAAAAAAGCTTTACCACTGAAGAGCTTGGTATTTACTACAATTCCGGCAAAACACTTGACAAGATTCCTGTTCAAAAAAACAGGATTATTCAACTATTTTTACCAAATGCAAGCGCTGAAAATGAAGCAGATCATAATGTAATCCAGCCCGTCATAGATATTAACGAAAAAAGACTATATCAACAGATATCAAAATATATGAATGCCCATGAAAGCGAGCCACAGAATGCGAAAATTGTTTGGGAACTACAAGAATGGAGTGTTGTTCCAGAAAAAAGTGGAGAAACTATTAAAAAAGGTGAAATTGAAAGAGTTGTAGCAGTTATCGTTGAAGAAAGCTATTCAATAGAGGAGGATACAACAATTAAAGTGGCATATCAGACAGTTGAGCCAATTCTACTTTCTGATGATCTTACAGAGTTGAAAGAGAGCGTTGACATGCTTGCTGACACTCCTATACTTATTCAATTTGGAGATCAAGAAGAAGAAATTTTATTGTCAGAAGATCCTGATTGGCTTGATATAAATGAAAAGGCGAGTTCTTTCTCATTGAGTGAAGCAAAGGCAGAATCATGGATTGAAGACTATGCTAAACAGTATGATAAAGAAGCTGGGCAGGTGATTATAACCGGATGGGAAGAAATAGAATCAGAATATGATCATGAATTATTCAAAAAGGCTTTGTATGAAGGGTCGTTTGAGAGTGGGTTAAAGATTAACCAAGAAGCGTTTTTGTCCGATCTTGAATCTATGATTGAAAATCCAACAGAAGAAAGAGTTATCAATGTAATAGCGGATCCCGTTTCTCCTAGTGTTGCTTCAGACATAGAAGGGGTGAGCTTTGATGATCTTCTAGGAACGGGGAGGTCAAGCTATGAGCTGGGGAATTCAGAGGATCGTGTCAAAAATATTACTTTGAGTTTAGATGCTTTTGGCGCAGTTGTCGTTGCTCCTGGAGAGGAATTCTCTATGAATAGGACGACAGGATGGATAACCCTTGATAAAGGGTATAAAAAGACTAAGGTTATTTATGGAGGGGCTGTTGCAGCAGGGATTGGTGGAGGAGTCTGCCAAACGTCAACAACCCTCTATAGAGCAGTAGTGAATGCCGGATTAGAAGTGACTGAAAGAAGGCCACATTCATTAGATGTGAGTTATTACCATAAATATGGGTATGGTGTAGATGCTGCTGTTTATACCGCAAGTAGGAAGGATTTTAAGTTCATCAACGATACTGATAATTATATTCTCATGAACACATATATAACAGAAGATGAGGAGGCGTTTGTGGAAATCTATGGGACTTCAGACGATAGAGAGGTTGAACTTGAGAATATAGAAACAGGTGTATGGAATTACAAAAAGTGGAAATGGAATGTGACAATAAATGGAGAACTAGATGAACGCTTAATAGAATCCAGATATCTTAGATAAAGAGAAGGAATGTACTTAAACAATCGTGTTGACAAAGTGTCAATAAACACTTATAGTGCTTTCCTTGTCTCTTAATACTTATACGATGAAGTACAAAGTTATTATTTTGGTAGTGTCTGTTATCTTGATGCTAGGTGCGATTAGTCAAACTATGGGCGGGTTAAGTCACCAAGCATTTGCCCATCATATAGAGGAATTTGTTGGAATTGATCATGAATTAAAGTCGTTATCACCTCTTGAGGAAAAATTTGATTGGGAAATAAAATCTGGCGATTGGTTAGATATCAATTTGAAAACTAATACTATGGTTATACGTCGTTCAGATGAATCGGAATCATCTCAGGAATTTCAGATTGGAAGCGGTCTTAACCAAGATGGGAATATTACTTGGGCAGGAGTGACTTATAATCCTCGAACTCCGGCAGATGAGTGGATTATAAAAGAAAAAAATCAACAAAATCTATATTGGGCTTTTGGAACCAAGGAAAAAGATGAAAATGGAAATATGATTGCGGAACAACTCTTTTTAAGAATGTACCGTAATGATTCTAGTGGAAACCTTTATCGTACAAAATATGGATTTCATGCAACACCTGAAATTGAAAACATTATTGCCAATGAAGATGGTTATGGAAGTTATGGTTGTCTCATCTCTCGCTATCAGCTACTGAAATTCATGGAGCAGATATATGATGAACAAATTGCTCAAGGAGGGGAAGGCTTGAAGCTCGTTACGAGCTGGGAGAGCTAATAGACTTATAGTGCAGATTTATAGGAAGATCTTTAAAAAAAATAAAAATAAAAAGTGGCTATTTTGGATTTATAAAAACTGCCATTAGTGCTCCTCTTACATAGGTACACGGGTAAAACTGAACCCTTTTCAAAGCAACAAGAGCCTAATCACGGCTAAAAAGTCCTAATAGTTGGGAGTATTCTTCAACCTAGGGTGAAGAAAATGGCTACTCTTTCAATACAAGTCTAAATTTATCCTCGCAATTGCTGGAATAGGGGATCACTGAAAAAGCTTGAAAAATTTTTCACTCCTTGCGTAGCGAAAGCATTTTTCAGCACTTTTTCTCCTGCGCCTCCGGTTTGCTCGCGTAGCTCGAAAAACCTGCGGCTCCGGATCGTGATCCTCGCTATTGCTGGTAGGGCCAAGGGGAATTGAACCCCTGTTTTCAGGATGAAAACCTGATGTCCTAACCACTAGACGATGGCCCCTAGATGTCAAAATTTCAGAACTAGTATACTGAATTATCCTCGCTTGTCACATAGTTTTTTTCGGTTTCTTCTTCCATCTCGTCGACTTTGTTGCTGGACTCTATTTTCGAGAATGCGGTTGCTTGTGTAATTCTGGTTATTAATGAGGTGTTTTCGCTTTTTAGATGCTCGTTTTTGAGTTTTTGTTGTTGTAGTGTGTATCCTTTTTGTGTGCTGTCGTTTGTCGTTATGAAGAAACCGATACCTAGAGCAACAATCATCAAACTTAGTGTAATCACGAGAGCTTTTGCCATTTTTTTAGCTTCTGCGTGAATGGCTTCTTTTGGAGCTTTTGGGATTCTTCGTCGATTTTTATTCATGGGCTTGAAATTATTTCAACTTGAGCATTAATTACTCCGGTACTGTGTGATGCTATTTCAGCAAATGCCATTTCTGAGAGGTCGATGATTCTGCCCGGGCCAT
This sequence comes from Nitrospirota bacterium, assembly GCA_011682355.1. Taxonomy (GTDB): domain Bacteria; phylum Patescibacteriota; class Gracilibacteria; order UBA1369; family LOWO2-01-FULL-3; genus JAACEU01. The sequence continues at coordinate 3,177 of JAACEU010000010.1, forward strand.
AAGGACCTCTGTCATTGATTTTTACTTCAATAGATTTGCCATTTGCCAGGTTTGTGACCTTTACCATTGTACCAAACGGAAGTGTTTTGTGGGCGGCTGTCATTTCATACATATCGAAAATTTCTCCGGAGGCGGTATGATTTCCTTGAACTGCTGATCCGTAGTATGTGGCTTTACCAAAGAGGTAATTGTCCGAAGTGAGTGATCTGTAAATCACTTCTGCAAGATATCCACGGCTCATGTCTTGGTTTGGGCTCATGGTATTTGTAGAATAGATGTTTATGATTCCTTTTGACGCGGCGTAGGCGGTGTAGGCGGTGTACCATGCGTTTTCCGGTGTGTCGTCGAGGAGATAATCCGCAATATTGGGATATTCGATGTTTCCTAGGGATTCAAAAAATATTTTCAATGATTCTGCCAGAGTTACTGTTTGTTCGGGTTTGAAACTTCCGTCCGGGTAGCCGTTTACTATTCCTTCATTTTTTGCCGCTGAAATGTAGTTTGTATACCACGCTGATGAAGGTGTATCTGTGAATGGGCGAGCTGTTTCCGCTTCCAGTGCATTAATTTCGCTGTCTTTGAAGAGGCCACTGGCAATTGTGAGCATTTTCAATGCTTCTGCTCTATTTACGTCATCGTATGGTTTGAATGTTCCGTCACTGTATCCGTCCACAATTCCAAATTTTTCCAAATATGAAATCGCAACGAAATATGGATTCCCTTCTTCGACATCAGAAAAAGTGCTGGCAGAAGCGGTGGAGAGCGCAAAAGACATTAGTAGAGTAGGAATGAGTAACAAACGAGTTAGTGTTGTCATGTTACTCATGGCTATTTTGATTTAATTATTATGTATCTTTGATCTCCTTCACCTTCGCTTATTGTTTCAACGTCATCATATCCCGGACTCATGCACAACATGTGTATTTTTCTTCGTAAATAAGGAGACATTGGCGGTAGCGTTTGCGGTCTTCCCGTTTTTCTTATGTATGCAATCTTTCTTTCGGCCAGATTTAGCACGTTTTCTTCTTGTCGTTTTCTGTAATCATCCACGTCTACCATAATATTGAATTGTTCGTTTTGCGCTTTTTTCCAAACCAAAGTTTTTAAAATATGCTGTAGTGCCTGGATGTTGTCACCATGATGTCCGATAAGCAGGCTTGGATTGTCGCTTTGAATATTAATGTTGAAAGATCCTTTATCTTCCTCGTTTATGTCTATTTTTGAGTACTCTACTTCCAATTTGTTCAATAGTTCTTCGAGAGTTTCTTTTAGTATGTCTTCAAGGTCCATTTTAATAGGATTAAAGAAATTAGTCGTTGGGATAAGGTTGCTCGCATCACTTCCGGCTTGGTTTAATCACTCTTACCTTTGTTTCGGTAGTCGTTGATTTGCTCTTAGATTTGCTCTTATTTACAACGAATTGTTGTATGATTGCATATGTAGTTGATGTTCCCCAGTAAATGCCTACACCCGCCGGTAATGATGCTGTGAAAACTGCGATCATTATTGGCATAATATATGTCATTGTGCCTGTTGCCATAGCCATTTCTGATTTTTTTTCTCCATCTTTTTTCTTTTTAGCTTTTTTAGCCATTGTTAATTTCATTTGCGTGAACTGGAGTCCTCCAACTATTATCGGAAGTACATACATGTTGGCTTTTGTTAGATCCAAAATTCCAAAGAAGTTTACGCTTATGTCGTGCAGTGTGAATGATGAATATTGTGAGTAGAGGAGGTATGCGTTGTCCGGGTTTAGTCCGCCTTTTACTACGTAGAATAGTGCGATTAGGAACGGAAATTGTAATAGAATAGGTAGACAAGATCCCATTGGATTAACTTTTGCGTCTTTCCAGATTGCCATTGTTTCCATGGCGATTTTTTGTTGGTCTCCTTTGTATTTTTTCTTAATTTCTTCGAGTCGCGGTTGGATTTCTTGCATTTTCTTTTGAGATTTCATTGCTTTTTGAGATGGAACCAAAAGGATTGTTCTTATAATTAGGGTAAGTAGGATAATTGCCAGTCCGAGATCGTTTTGAGGCATTACCGATGTAAGGAAAATTAGTGCGTTATATATAGGTCTATAGAAAATTCCGTGCCAGAGCTGTTTGATCATTCCTTCTTTTACTACCAAGAATTCATTTGTGGTGAGAGTTTGTACTTCTCCGTTAATTTCTGTTTCAAATTCTATTCGGAAAAGACCCATTTCGGAGAAGAGTGCATGATTCCAGTTCCCATATGCGATTTTTACCTCTTTTCCGGGCTCTACGGTAATATCTGTGGCAGATTCACAATTTAGTTCCGGTTCTGAGATTTTTTGAGTCCACCCATTGTTTTCTTTTTTGTATACATTAAAAGGTTCACCGGGACATTCATTTGGAATTACTATGTTCTGATCGGTGTTGTTGGCTATTTTTGCTGTTACTTTTTGAACTTTTGAATATTCCGTATCAGTGGTTGTAAATAGCACATTCCCACTGTTTAGGATCAATTCTTCCTCTTTATTTTGGCAACTATTAAACAAATAGTTGATTGCGAGAAAGACAACCAGGAAGATTACGACGTTTTTTAGAATTTTATTTAGTTTGTCCATGATTAATTATGAGTTCCATGAGATCCTGTTCTATTTCCTCGAATTTGGCTTTTGTTATTCTTTTTTTCGGAATGAGTACTATATCGAGATGTTCTGTTGATAGTTTAATTTCGCTTGATACTGCTCTTATTGCGTGGTAGATTTGTCTTCTGAGTTTATTTCGGTCAACCGCTTTTGTGTATAATTTTTTACTTACTACGCTACAATATCGATTAAACTCTTTGTTGTTTTTAATATATCTAATTATAAAGAGTTTTGAAATGCTATCTTCTCCTTTTTTAAGGATGTACTGAGTTTGATTACGGTCTATTCTATATTTTTTCTCTAACATTTAAGATTTTGAATGTACAGTTGGCGCCAAGCTCTTTCTTCCTTTGGCTCTTCTACTTTTTAGCACAGTACTACTGGTTTTTCGAAAACCATGTTTTTTGAGTCTTTTCCGTTTTTTTAGTTTTCCCAGCATTTTTCTGTAATTATTTTTTCGCAGAGGGATTCTATAGGGAAGTTGACTTGCAAGTCAATGCTTACTTTAGTATTATTTGCACCAAGTTAAATCAAAAAAAATTATGGCTTTGAAGGCAAGTTACGAATTTTTGTTTGCGGGGAGCGATGATAATAGTTTTTTTGAGAATTATTATTATGATCTTTTCCAGGAATATGGTGATAAGAGTGGGCAAATCTTTGTTAATTTAGAGATTCAAAATAATCCTGTTGATGCGGAGGAAATTGGTGCGGCGATTTTTGAAACGATGCAGAAGGTATTTTATGAAGATGTTGCGATGAATTCTTATGAGCGTTTTGAGATTGCGTTAAAGGCTGTTAATGGTGTTCTTGGTGAATTTAGAGCTCAAAAAACTTCAGGATATATTGGCAATTTGAATGTTGTTATTGCGGCTGTTGTTGATGGAACTCTTTTGTTGTCACAAAGCGGTGATGCAGAGGCGTATCTTGTGCGAAAAAGATATGTAAGCGTTGTGAGTGAGGGGCTGAGTGAAGAAAGTGGTGATGGTGATTTATTTACAAATATTGCCAGTGGTGAAATAGAGGAAGGGGATTTTGTTCTTTTCTCTTCTACTAGACTTCTGAGATATATTAGCAAGACTGATTTGGCAAAAAGTATAGTAATGATGAGTGTTGAGGAGACGTTGAATGATATAAAGGATGTTATCTCTACTGAAATGTTGGGGCGGATTGGTCTTATTGGGATAATGTTTGATGAGGCGACTACAGCTGAAGAAGTTGCGGGTATTGCAGAAAAAAGCCCTGAGACAGAGACACAAGGAGTTTTGAAAACAGATGAAGGAGGTGTTTCAGCGGAAAAGGAGAGTTTGACCGGGAAATTTTTGACCGCATTGCGAAACAGGAGAAGTAAGAAAACGGAAGTTTATCCAAGGGAGAACAGAGTTTGGATAGGCATCAAGGAGAGAATCGCGAATTTTTTTAAAAGTCTTTTTTCCGGAGGATTTGGAAAAAATAAGATTTTTGTTCTACTTATAGTAGTGATTGGAGTTTTGACTATTGGAATTTGGGTCGCGAAGAGTAATCTGGCGGCCAGAGAAGAGATCAAACAGTTGGACGAAGTGTTGAATGGTGTTCAGGAGAAGCTTGTGGAAGCTGAAACTAAGGGAGAATATGACAAGGAGCAAGCAAAAGTGCTTTTGGATGCGGCTTACGAAGATGCGATTACGGTTTTGAATTCCGGATACTATAGAGATAAAGCTATTTTGAAGTTAAATAGGATTGATGAGCTTCGAGATGGCCTTGATAATGTGATTAGATTGGATGCGCCGAAAGTTTTGGTTGATCTTACAACCAAAAGATCTGATGTGAATGCTCTTGGATTTGCTGAAGAGGGAGGTAGAGTATTTGTTTTTGAATATAATGCGCTTTATGAGGTGGTGCTAGATCAAGTTCAGGATCCTTTGACTATTGATGATGACGAGGTTGTGATTGATGCAACGGGGTTTGATGATAGAGGATCTGTGGTTTTCTTAACAAAGTCCGGAAATTTGATTGAATATAAAGATGGAACAATGTCGTTTATGGATACTGATGATGGTGCATTCCACAAAGCAACAGCAATTGAGGATTGGAGTAATAAAATCTACTTATTGGATTCAACAGATAGTGAAATTTGGAAATATACTTATAAAGGTACTCGAGACAAGTTTGGTACGGCTGAAGAGTACCTTGTAGATGGCGATGTAGATCTTTCAGGTGGGCAGGATCTTACAATTGACGGAAGTGTGTATGTTTTGAACAATAATGGAGATGTTTATAAATTTTATGCGGGAGAAAAGGCAGAATTCTGGATAAATAACGCTCCTTATAATGCGTTTAAAAATCCTTCTGTAATTTATACAAACGAGAAATTGGATGAAGTTTATATCTTGGATTCTCAAGATGGTAGAGTGCTTGTGTTTGAGAAGGATGCTCAAACAGGAAATTTGAATTACACATCTCAGTATTTGCTTGATGGAGTTGGTGAGCTGAGAGATTTGTATGTAGATGCGGATTCTAAGAAACTTTACGTTTTGACACCAACATTAGTGCTTGAGGTGGACCTGTAGAGATTGTGAGGCTATTTCTTTTTCCTCGTTGGTTGGAATCACAAAGACTTTTATTTTGCTTTTATTGTCGGAGATTAATTGTTCACAGTTTTCATTCTTTTTTTGGTTGAGTTTTAATCCGGAGTTGCTGAGATAAGAGCATGCTTTTTCTCTTACATAAAAGGCTTTTTCGGCTAGGCCTCCCGTGAAAATGATGGCGTCGAGTCCATCCATTGCGGCTGTGTATGCTCCCAGATATTTTGCGATTTGGTAAGAGAGAGTTTCGATTGTTAATATGGCGCGTGGATCTTTTTCTTTGTATTTTGCGTAGATGTCTCGCATGTCCGGGCTGATTTCAGAGAAACCTTTGAGTCCCGATTCATAGTTTAAGAGTTCGTCTATGGCCGCGGGTTTCATTTTGAGTTCTTTTTGGAGGTGAAGGACGATTGCCGGGTCGATTGAGCCGGATCTGGTGCCCATCATTACTCCTTCCAGAGGTGTGAATCCCATACTTGTGTCGACGGATTTTCCGTTTATTGATGAGGTTATTGAGGATCCATTGCCGATGTGGCAGGAGATGATTTTGAGATTCTTTTTCTTGAGAAGTTTGATTACTGTTTCTATTACGTATTTGTGACTGGTTCCGTGGAATCCGTATCTTCTGATGTTGTGTTTTTTGTAATATTTATATGGAAGTCCATAAAGATATGCTTTTTCGGGCATTGTTTGGTGGAATGCCGTGTCGAAAACTGCAATTTGAGATGCGTGTTTTATTAATTTTTTGCAGGCCTTGATTGCTTGGAGGTTTGCGGGGTTGTGTAGGGGAGCGAGGGATGAAAGTTTGTCGATGGTTTTGATTACTCGAGCATTGATTTTTATTGGTTCGCTGTACTTTTCTCCACCGTGGACGACTCTATGTCCAACAATTTTAATGTCTTTCAAATTTTCTATTGTTCCCGTGCTTAAGAGAGTTTTTAGTAATAATTTTATTCCTTCTTCGTGATTTTTTACTTTTTCTTTGAGACCAATATTTTTATTTTTGGATTTGAAAATCAATTTGCATTGTTTTAATCCAATCCCATCTATGTGAAATTTTGCCAATGGTTCAAAATCTTTCTTTTTTTCAAAAAGTTTGGATTTGATAGAAGAAGAACCGGCATTTATTACAAGGATTTTCATGTTATTTTTTTATAAACCGGTGTTCCCACCTTTGGCTTCATGGCTATTTTAAGCCCAATATCGTCTCCCGCGTATGCAATTGTCACATCTTGTCTGTTTATTTGCATTGAAGTTATTTCTTGTTCGAAGAGACCTTCGTTTTTTTCGAAAATTATTATGTCGCCGACTCGTAGAGAGCTTGTTAGTTTAATAATTCCGACATTAATTTTGTCAAAAAATCCGTTGCAGTGTCCGCAAGTTTTCATTTCACGGACTCCGGAAGCGGTTGTTCTTTTTGGTTTGAAAATATCAGTGGGATTTTCGAGTTTACTTTCTTGGATTGCGTCTGTAATTGTCATTTCTTCCACTTCCGTAGGTCTTGCTCGAGTAACCCTTCTTGGCTTTGCTGTAGTCTTTTTTCGGATTCGAGTAGTCGATTTTCTGGCCTTTGCGGCTAGAGATCTTTTTCTTTGGTATGCGGGAATGTTTAGAGTGTTTACTTTTGTCATAGGGAGGGGGATTTAGGGATAAGGACTCGGCTACGCCTCGTTTGTTGGGTAGAGAGTTGTTCGGCTACGCCTCACAACTGGTAAAAGCGGTTACATTTACTATATCATTGTAATTACATCCTCGAGATAAGTCATTTACCGGTTTTTTCAGTCCTTGGAGTAGTGGTCCGATTGCTTTGGCTTTTGCGAGTCGTTCTACCAGTTTGTATGCGATGTTTGCTGATTCCAAATCCGGGAAAATGAGTACGTTTGCGTCACCTTTTATCGTGGATTTTGGACATTTTTTCTTTGCTACTTCCGGAACTAATGCCGCATCGACTTGTAATTCGCCGTCTACTCTTAGTTTTGGTCGTTTGTATTTTATCATATTTAGCGCTTCTCGTATTTTGTCTAGTCTTGGATGCTTTGCAGAGCCTTTTGTTGAAAATGAGAGGAGGGCTAGTTTTGGCTTAATACCGAACTTTTTGGCTGTTTCAGCTGTGTCGATTGCGATGTCAGTTAGTGTATGCGCGTCTGGTTCCACTGTGATTGCCGCATCTGCGAATAGAAGCAGTCTTTTTTCTAAGACCATGAAGAAAACTCCGGAAACTTTGTGAAATTTTTCTTCTGTTTTTATAATTTGGAGTGCCGGTCTTAT
>JAACEU010000108.1 GCA_011682355.1 Nitrospirota bacterium
TCTTCAGTTTAGAAGGGCAACAAAAATTGTTTGCGTGAATAATATCTGGGTTCCCAAGCATGGCTTCATAATTCATTGGAGGATGACTCCAGAATAAGTGTGCTTCCTTCAAAGATCTATGGCTTAATCCAAATTGGATGTTTTTCTGATTACTTCGATATCGCTCATTATCTGGGTCAAAGAAAAAATCTCCAAAAGTTGGATAAAGAATATATTCATTCTGATGATCTATCTCTGCTAGGTGATGAATTAAACCTTCTGCAAAAAAACCACAACCTGCTTTCGACTTTCCAGTTTGGCTAATATCAAATCCAATTTTCATATTGCTGTGCCTTTCTCGAAAACTTCCTTGAGCATTTTGCAAAATAATTTGCAGCTAGAAGATAACATTGTAAATGATACTTTTCTATTCCATCTTAAAGCATAAAAACAGCTCTTGCTAATCATAGAAAGAGCAACCAACAATAGATTCGAACGATCCATTTTTTTTCTTTCGAATAGAACAAGTACATAATTATATAACCACCGATCGGGAACTCGTCCAAATCTCTTTAACATCATGTTGTTAATTTCCTTATGGAAATCCAATCGAAAACCCAATGTTTTCGTTTGGGAATAAACGCGCGATGCAGAAAGTGTTTTTGGAAGATATGCAAATTTAACTCCAGCATATGCCAACCGAAGCCAATACTCATAATCCATACAATACTTCAAATCTTCGTCTAAAAAACCAAAGCGCTCGATGATACAACGCCGAAAAAACACTGCAGGCTGACAAAGAAAACACGTCTTTTTAAGCCATTTAAGATTCCAATTCTTCGTTGGATAGGCTTCAATGTTTGAATCGTTTTCATCAATGTTGTTTGCATTGCCATAGAGAATATCCACCTCAGGATGTAATTGAAAAAAACGATGCACCTTTTGAAAGGTTTGCGGATAATAAATATCATCCGAATTCAACCAGCAAATGATCTCTCCCGAAGTTGCGCAAATTCCCTTGTTAACAGCATGTGATTGACCTTTATCTTTTTCAGAAATCCAGCGCAGTTTAGGTTCATATTTCTTGAGAATGGAAACGGTTTCATCTGTACTCCCACCATCCACCACGAAATATTCAAAACACTCCATGTTCTGTGACAAAACACTTTGAATAGTCCTTTCAATAAAACGCCCTTGATTAAAAGAGGGGGTAATGACTGAAAACATTAATTCCATTTTTTGTTCTATAAATGATTAAAAATCAGAATTTTGACAATTTCTTTTCTTTAAAAAAACCCGTTTAATATTTCTTTTTGAGATGATCGCTTTTTGAAAAATTTCCCAGTACTCGTGGGCCATTCGCATTGCATCGCTAAATTGTGCTGCATGCTGTTGCCCCTGCTTGACTAACTGTTTAATCAACGTCTCTTTCGTTTCTAAAGTCTTTATAGCATCGACAATTGTTTGCGGTCGTTTGGGATCAAAATAGAGCGCAGCCTCTTTGGCGATTTCAGGCAAACTGGTTATATTACTACATAATATGGGCTTCCCAAGTGCCATCGCTTCAATTACCGGCATCCCAAAACCTTCATATAATGAAGGAAAGATTACCGCTTTGCATCCATGTATGATGCCTTCAAATTCTTCGTTTGTCAAATATTTAGCAAAGACAACATGCTGAGAAAGACTCATTCTTTTAGCAGCATTTTTTAGATATTCCATCCACGGACATGAACTACCAGTAAAAACTAGTTTCAGATTAGTCTTACGATTTCTGGCTAAATACATTCCAAATGCAGTCAAAAGCATTTGATGATTTTTATGTGGCCACATATTAGCTGGAAACAACAAAAATGTCCCTAATTCAAGGCCTAAGTCTCTAATCCATTGTTGCTTTTTTGAATTCACTTGCTTTTGAATGCGAGAAGCTAATCGAATATAAACTGTATGTACATGTTCCGCGCTACTTTGCCCATTGTTTATAACCGTGCTACGCACATAGTCAGAAATGCAGATGATCCGTTCCGCACCAAGACACGCATTGCTAAAGTTTTTTTCTCGATGAACACATTCTTCGGGTGAAAAAAATTGGGGGTAAGTTTTGTGTTGTAAATCATAAATGACTGAAACAAAAGGAATTTCCGGACAAGCATAAAATGGAGCAGTAAATGGACAAAATAGCAAGTCTACATTGAGCTGGCGAAGCAAACTTTCAGTTGACAGCTTTCGAAAGATCAATGAAATAAAATACTTCATTCTTATTCTGATAGGAACAGGAAAGATCGATGGCATTAAGCACCAATTTCTTCTAATCCTAGAGTCTTTTTTCAAAATACTTTGAATGAGGAGTCGTCGCACATTGTGCGTATCTAAACAAGCAAGTTCTTCATGATTCTGCCCCATTGTGAGTAAAAGAAATTCACACTCTGGAGCTAGCCTGCTTAAATTTCGAATTAACTCAAGTGTCATTAATTTTGCTCCACCATTTTCTCCACCGGGAAGAATAGGCGTTAGATCAATAGCAATTCGTCGTAATTTTTTGTCCACAGGCCTATGCTGGTTGCGTTTAATCTTAAAACACTAGCATTGAATAAGAATCTCTTTTTCGTACCAATCAATTGTTCTTTTTAAGTCCTCTTCCAAAGATGTTATTGATTGAAACCCAAATTCTTTAAAGGCTTTAGTAACATCGAGACATCTTCTTGGCTGTCCATCGGGTTTAGAAGTATCCCATATGATTTTACCAGAAAAATTCGTGAGCTTTGTGATCTGATTAACCAGGTCTTTAATGGAAATTTCATGTCCCGTTCCTAAATTGACAGGTTCACTTTTATTATACCGCTCTGATGCTAAAACAATCCCTTCCGCAGCATCCTCTACATAAATAAACTCTCGAGTTGGATTGCCACTCCCCCAAACAGAAATCGAAGGACTCCCTTCTTCTTTTGCCTCAAGGCATTTGCGGATAAGCGCAGGAATCACATGGGAAGTTCGCAAGTCAAAATTATCTCGAGGACCAAAGAGATTCACCAAAAAGAGCACAATAGAATTAAAATCATACTGCTGACGGTAAGCTTGAGATTGTACAAGCAACATTTTTTTTGCTAATCCGTAGGGAGCATTAGTCTCTTCTGGGAAGCCATTCCATAGATCCTCTTCTCTGAAGGGAATAGGTGCAAATTTAGGATACGAACAAATTGTCCCAACAGCTACAAATTTTTCAATCCCAAACTGTCTTCCTTCTTCCATTAACTGAGCGCCCATCATGAGATTTTCATAGAAAAATTTTCCTGGATTTTCAAGGTTGACTCCGATCCCTCCTACCTTTGCAGCTAAATGGATAACTATCTCTGGCTTAAAATCCAGATACAACCTCTTAA
>JAACEU010000109.1 GCA_011682355.1 Nitrospirota bacterium
TCAGCTTTCTCATTCAATGCCTTGATTGAAAGAGCGACTCTGTGATCATCAGGATCTATTTGAATAATCTTTGTCTTAACTTTATCTCCTTCTTTCAGAGCTTCTCCGGCATCATTAATTTCGCTTTCGCTGATTTCGCTTACATGAATAAGTCCGTTGATTTCATCATCCAGTTTAACAAACGCACCAAATGGTGTAATTCTATTGACCACACCCTCTACAACTGTTCCAACTCTGTACTTTTTTGTAGCTTCAATCCATGGATCCGGGACCAGACGCTTCATTGATAGACTGATTTTGTCTTTTTCCTTACCTATAACCAGGACATCAACGTTATCATTGAGTTTTCCGTAATCATGTGGATCTTTGACATGCCCCCAAGCAATTTCTGAAATATGTACAAGTCCCTCCAATCCTCCAAAAGTGACAAAGATACCAAATTTTACTATACCGCTGATATTTCCCTTAAGCTTTTGACCAACTTCGAGCTTAGTAAATGCTTTGTCTCTCTTAATTGATTCTGCCGCTTTTTCCGATAATATTAATTTTCCTCCCTCATTATCCAAATTAATAACCTTAACATTCAATGGTTGCCCAACCAGTTTTTGCAATCTATTCAAGATTTTGCTACTGTCTGCGCCGTCGACACGTGGATAGTGAAGAGGGGCCAATTGCGAAACGGGGATAAATCCTTTGATTCCATCCATATTCAGAAGTAATCCACCTTTGTTTGCTTCAGTTGGGCTAACAGAGATTGGTTCACCGGTATCGTATGCATTAACAAATTTATGCCATGTCTTTTCTTGACTCGCTTTTCGCAATGAAAGAACAACGAGACCATCCTCGTTTTCTTCTTCGAGAATATACGCTGAAACTTCGTCACCCGGTTTTATAGATTTTATAGTTCCAGAGCTATCATGAGCTTCTTGTCCGGCAATAACACCGGTCGAAAGTCCATCCATATCGACCAGAACTTTATTTTTTGAAACGGAAATTACAATACCGTCCATGAGCGAACCCGGAGAAGGAGTTTGTATTTCTTCAGCACCCGCCATTAACTTATCCATGACAGGACTGTTGTCAGTATAAACAGTAGCCATAATCCTTACTTAGCAAGATGTCTTAATATTTAGTGGCTATTCGGAATGTTGATTATCTTGCTAATAAAAACACCAAATTAACCAAACAGCAGAGGGATTATATGAATAGGCTCAATATTAGTCAAGGACTAATTCTATTTATTTTTCACCAAATCAAGACTGTCACCTTTTTTGACAATTTTTACTTTATCGCCTTCTTTGAATTCAGAATCCAAGAATTTGGCGGTCAAAGGGTCTTCAATGTATTCCTGAATGGCTCTACGTACAGGGCGAGCACCGTATTTTGGATCATAACTCTTCGCGGAGAGAACTTCCAAAGCTCCTTGAGTTATATCCAAAGATATGTTCTTTTGACTTAATCGGTCTTCCAGAAAACTAAGGTGTAGTTTGACGATTTTTTTAATGTCAGGATTTGTTAATGCTTTGAACACAACAACCTTATCTATTCTGTTTAAGAATTCAGGTCTGAAATGATCTTTGAGGTCCTTCAGAATTTCTATCTTCATTTCTTCAAAATCCTCACTTGCTTGCCGTACTTCCTTCGAGTCTGAACCAAAGCCGATCGGTGCCGCTTTTTCTGTAAGTTTTTTGGCACCTATATTTGACGTCATAATGATAATTGTGTTTCTGAAATCTATTTTTCGACCTTTTGCGTCTGTTAATTCACCATCCTCAAGGATTTGAAGTAAAAGATTGAATACGTCCGGATGAGCCTTCTCGATTTCGTCAAAAAGAACTACGCTATATGGTTTTCTTCGGACAGCTTCTGTCAATTGGCCACCATCGTCATAACCAACATATCCGGCTGTGGCTCCAACTAATCGAGAAGTATTGTGTCTTTCCATAAATTCACTCATATCTATCTTGATAAGAGCATTTTTATCATTGTAAACTTCAGCGGCGATAGTTTTTACCAATTCGGTTTTACCAACCCCTGTAGGCCCCATAAAGATAAATGAACCAATTGGGCGTCTTTCGTCCGCAAAACCGGCTCTGGACCTTCGTATGGCCTTGGAAACGGCTTCAATAGCCTCATCCTGTCCCACAATATGTTTCTTCAAAGATTGCTCCAACGATTTAAGTTTTGCAATATCGTCTTTAACAAGCCTCGTGACCGGAACACCGGTCATTGTGGATACGACTTCTGCAATTTCATCCGCAGAAACTTTTTCTCGCTGATCTCGTGGGACTTTTACAAATTTTTGCTCATCAATTTTCTTCACAACTTCTAGCTCCTGGTTTCTAAGCTCAGCGGCTTTTTCATAATTTTGATGTGAAACGCAATCTTCTTTCTTTTTTATAATAGAAGTTAGTTTTTTTTGTAATTTTCTGATTTTATCATTATTTCCCTTGGTTAGGATTCTTTTTTTGGCCGCGGCTTCATCGATAAGGTCGATTGCTTTATCCGGTAAGAATCTGTCATTTATGTATCTTTTTGCCAAAGAAACAGAGGCCAATAACGCATCATCCGTAATAATAAGATTGTGATGATCTTCAAAAGATTCTCTAATTCCTTTAAGAATTTCGAAAGTTTCATCAGCAGAAGTCTCTTCCACCACTACAGGCTGAAAACGACGCTCAAGCGCAGGATCCTTTTCGATATTTTTTCTGTATTCACTTATTGTAGTTGCTCCGATAGCCTGAACTTTTCCTCTTGATAGTGCCGGTTTGAGGATATTTGCCGCATCGAGACTTCCCTCAGCACTTCCGGCTCCCATCACAGTATGCAATTCATCAATAAACAGAATCACGTTATCTTGAGAAGCCGCTTCTTCCAATATTTGCTTAATTCTTTCTTCAAACTCACCTCTATACTTGGTTCCGGCAACCAATGAAGCCATTGATAGGGACAAAATTCGTTTATCCAACATATTGTCAGGAACTTCTTCATTTGCGATAGCTTGTACAAGCCCCTCACAAACCGCTGTTTTACCAACACCGGATTCCCCGATAATTACAGGATTATTCTTAGTTTTTCTGGACAAAATACTAATCGTTCGTTCAATTTCCTTTTCTCTTCCAATAATTGGATCGGTTTTTCCCTTGCGCACTTCTTCAACCATATCATGAGTAAAGTAATCAAGCGCGGGGGTACTGGATTTCTTGCCTTTCTTTTTCTTTTTGTACTCAGAGGTTTCCTTTTGCTGACCTGTAAGTACACCTTGTAAACCTGACAAAAAGAATTCCAATGGATTCATCATTTGTGGATTCTTTGGGGGCATACCGGTTTCGTCCATAGGCGTTTCATGTGAAG
>JAACEU010000110.1 GCA_011682355.1 Nitrospirota bacterium
AAAGGAATGAAATGGGCAACAGAAAAAGCTTTCACAAAAAGCGCCCTCATCGCAAAAATCACGGAACTCAAAAAAGCGCAACTCACTCCGCATAAATTCAAAATTTTCCAAAATCAAAATGAAATAAGAAAAATCGAAATAAACAGAGAAAACGCGGGAGAAAAAAGACTCGAAAGATACAAACAAAATTACAAAACCCTAGCGAGCAAAAAATTCATGATCGACAAACAAATCGGCGACCTAGACGGCGATCAGATCGGGATATTGTGGCCACGATTTACAGGATACAGAAGAGTAAATGCCATTATGGGGAAATCCCCGTTCAACGTCAAAGATAGACTACAAGCACGTACCGGAGCCAAACTGATATCCACAGGCTTAAACGACAGAATAGATTTCGAAGACGTTTTCAATTATATGAAAAATTCCCCGGCACTTAGAGAAAAATCGATAATTCCAATGGAATATCTAAAAGACTACAAAACATTCATAAAAAAAGTCGACGAACTAACACAAAGTGGAAAAGACCCAAAACTACTCACAGCAATGTTCAAAGACGTTCTCGCTCCGGCATTCGAACTGATGGAATCAATGAGCAAGAGCAAACTCAGATTCACAGCCGTAAGCGATGAAGAACGCAAACATCTAAAAGAAATATACTGGTCAGGCGGCGAACGCTTCAAAGATCCGATGGAAATTGCAAAAGACAGCATTCCGCAAAACCAAATGAATATAGTCAAAGGACTGCAAACACTATTAGGATATTCTGAAAAACCGGCAGGCTCATGGAAAAAATTCCTTGGATGGCTTGGTGGAGGCAAAAGCGAAATGTACTTAGCAGACATGGATGGAAATTCATTCAAAGTTGACGAAGGAATGTTCCAAAGACATTTCAGCCCGAAAGCCGCATTGTTCATGCTTTTGGAAAAAAACGGTCTATACACAATAGAAAATGAGAAAAAGAAATTGAACGGCCCGGCAATCCTCAAAGAGGTAAATAAAATGCTAAAAAGAGGATACATCGCTCAGGCGCTCACAAAATTAACACCAAAAGGAAAAAAACCAAACAAAGAACAATACCTTCAAGCGGTAAAAGCAATCGAAAGCGGACTGGCTCAATACCAGATAACAGGTTTCGACGATATCGCGGGACTAAAAGGTAAACACAAAATGGCTTTCCAACTCGGCTTTGTAAGCATGCAAATGGAAAGAATGGAAAACCAGGTAAGAAAAGGTCTCGATGCAAAAATCGACGCCGGAATGCAATTAAAAGGAAAAGATCCGAGCAAAATCACCGAAGGAGAAAGAGTAATTCTACGAAAACTCATCCGTGGAGGACTTTCAGAAAAAGTGGTAGCGGAAGTACATTCGCACCTTCTATTCGCAGGATACATGCATTTCGACTCCAAAGGAAAATTCCAAGGAGCCGGAATAGGAAAATCTATCAAACTTAGTGATGGATCTTCACTACTAATAGGAGGCGGAGCAACCAAACACGGACCAACATTCGGAATAGGACTAAATATCCGTGTAACAAAACTGGACGGAGGACAGATCGACTTCAATACGGTCGTAAGCCTTTCAGGAGTAGCCGCGGGATTCAGCGGAACACACGACATGGGAAAAGGAGTTCAACTAAACTGGTTCGCAGGAGTCGGAATGTCATGGTCAAACATGATAAATCTCGGTCTCTCAGCCGGCGTAGGACTGGATTGGGATCAAGCATTCGTAAATCTCAGCAAAGAACGAAGCAGAAAAAAAGTGGAAAAAGAAAGCAAATGGGGAAAAACAATCAAAGAATGGTCAGGAAAATCACCGACCGAAAAAATGAAAGTTCTAAGAAAACTTCCGCAATGGAAAGTCATACAGCACATGATAACAAGATTTCCAAAACATCTGACTCAAAAAAATCTATTAAGAGCATACGACATACATTTCAGAAACCTTGAAGCCAAAATGACACAAGGAGCAGAAAATCTCGTAGCATTCATCCCCGTAGGAATAAACACAGGAGCAATCCTGGCGGGAACAATCGCGGGAGGACCTGTCGGAGCCATAGTAGGAGCGATAGCGGGAATAAAATTCAGACTGGGAACAGTAGCTGTATTCATTCCAAAACCTTCGGAAACACAAAGAATCCTAAGCCTGGCTTCATCAAACAGAGTCGAAGCAAAAATCAGAGCAAAATTGAAACTTCTTGCAGCGAAATTAGAAACAGGTTCAATAGAAACCGTCAAATTCACAGAAACAACCGGAGTCGTATTCAACAGACCTGGAAGTAAACTGGGAAAAGGACTTAGAATCGGAAAAAGACAGGTAGCTCGAATTAGCAACCTAAAACACGCAATCACAGGTGGAATCGAAGTCAACAACACAGCACTAAAACCAGCGGAAGTTAAGTTAGTAAAAACCGCAGACGGAAGAATCGAACTGAAAATCCAAAACCTGTACAACAGCGAAGGAACCGCAGACAAAGACCTCGAACTACACATCGACCCAACATTAAAAAAACTTGGAGTAATAGTGGAAAAAGGCAGAATCTTCCTAGAAGGAGATATCGACAACCTTGTTATAACAAGAGAAAGATTTATGTTCTCCCACCAACAAGGATCGGGTAGATCATCAATCAGAGACGTAATAACAATACGCCAAGTCTCTTCATTCGAAGGTAAACAAAAAGTAACCAGAGAATGGTTAATGAAAAACGAAGGAAGTTTTGTGGAAATCCTAATGGGACACAAAGATTTTGCGGTCCAGGACGGATACAGTGCAGAAACCACAAAACACCTTAATATAACAACAATGCACGCCGGAGTGAAAAACCTCCAGGGATGGCTAAAAGACGATCATATTAAAAAATTATATGCACATCGTCCGGACATATTCAAACCGGGAGGAGAAAAACTCATCAAGGCGGCCATCGAAGCTAACAAAAAACTGGAAAAAATCAGAAACGACATAACCGGAAAAGGCGGAATGCACGAAGCATTAAAAGTCCAAACTACAAAAGAATTCAACGAACAAAAACTCAGACCAAGTACGAAAGAATTCTATTCAAAAATCAGAGACGCCTACAACAACAAAGAATTTTTCAAAAAATATGAAAAAATTGCAAATGATCCGGATAAAATTCCTCAATTACTAAAAGAAAAATTCCCCAACTTCAACGAAAGAGAATTCACATCAGCAGAAAATTACCTTAGAAATCTATGGTTCGTAATAGCCTACAGAGCAAAAGGTTACCTATACAAATTAGGTAAATTGGGAGTCGACAAACCTCTAAGAAAAAAGCTATTAAAAGCCGGATTCTGGGCAATCA
>JAACEU010000111.1 GCA_011682355.1 Nitrospirota bacterium
TCGTCTCCAACTTCATCAATATCCCCGGTCCGAATACATTTCTGAATATTCACAAGCCGTTTCCCCGAAGGATGCGGCTCTCCCATCAAAAACGGCACCAAAGGATGCATTCCCGCAGTCGTAAAAAGCACAGTCGGATCATTTTCCGGAATCAACGACGCACCACCAATCTCTTTGTGGTCGTGTTTATTGACAAAAAAGTCGATGTACAGCCGTCTTAGTTCGTTAGCAGTCATATAAAAATCGTTATAAGCCCGTCTATTCTACGAAAATTCCCACAAACTTACAATAATGATTTTTATTTCAGCCAAAAACCGTATATCATGAGGACATGGGTAAAAAATCCAAAGCAAAAAAGGAAAGAAGGAAAAAAGAACAACAGGAGGAAGAAGCAAAGAAAGCAATAAAGGAAAAGAAAAAGAAGGGGAAAAAGAAAGGGAAGAAGAAAGAATCCAGAATCAAAATTTCCAAAAAACAAATTCTGGGAGGAATTCTGGCAGTGGTAATGATCGCAATTCTTGTATCAGTAGGTTATTTGCTATTCCAAAAAGCATTCAAACCGCGACCAATTGCCCAATTACTGCCGGCAGAAGACACAATTGCCATTATCGAAATAAACAGCAACTTTGATCACAACCAACTCTCAAAAACATTTACCCTTCTTGAAGGGCATGAAGAATATTCGAAAGAAAATCTGATCAAACTCGTCGAAGAAAAATTCCTAGTAGACTATGATGTGGAAATAAAGCCATGGCTGGGAAGAGTAATAGGAGTAGCGGTAATCAAATCGCCTGAAAGAGAACAGGTGGATTTGGTGTATTTTGCAGAAGTATTCAGTGAAACAAACGCAAAAAAATACATCGAGAACAGCGCCGTGCCCGCCTCTGGAGTGGAAGCAGACGGTCGCCACAAAGCACTTCTAGGCGAATACATAATAATCAGTGACAACGAAGAAGTAATAAAAGAACTGCAAAATCCATCGGGGGCAAGGCTCTACGATTCCGACAGCTACAGAAGAATCGACGACAACATGCCACTAAACAAAGCGGCATATTTCTTCGTCAACTTCAACAAAATCGATGGCGACTTCTTCCAGGCATTCCCTTTCTTGAGCGAAAAAGGATTGTCGGTAGAAACGGTCCAGCCATTCATGAGTCTACTTGATTCTGAAGGATTGGCATTGGTGGCTTTGGACGACAAATTCGCAATCCAAACATTCATCAGTCTAAACAGAGCGGTATTGCAAGACAGCGAATACATCGATTTCAAAGAAAAATATTCAGCAAGCCTCAGTCAGTACGTAGACGCAAACGCCATAGCGTTTTGGGGAGGCGAAAACCTTGAATATCAGGTGAAGAGGATGCTCGAAGCACTGGCGGGAGGGGACAACGCGGTAATCGACATCTTCGACAAAATTATCCAAGGATATTCTCAGAAATATTTTGGACCGGAAATAAATTTCAATACAGACCTTCTCCCACTCTTCGCAAACGAATTCGCATTGGCGATGGAAAAAGATGGGGAAGAGCAAATTTACAAATTGATAGTTGAACTGAACGATCCATCTTCAGAAGCGGTGAAAATTCATGAAATAGCGGATAATTTCGCGGAAATAGGAGCAGTGTTTGAACCAAAAGTAGTTGAACACGTTATGGAAGACGGAACCGTTTCCAAAGAAATCATCGCAGTAGCGGAAGCGATCATAAAAGAAGAAGTCATATACAAAGGAACAACAATCTACGAACTTAGAATGGGTGGACAAGACTGGGTCGTCGCATATTCAATCATCGACGATGTGGCAATAATCGCGACAAATTCACAAGGGATAAAAACCGCAATCGACGCAAAGAACGGGGAAATAAGCAGTTTAAAGACGTCAGCCATATATTCAAAACTAATAGCTCCGGTCCTAAAATACTCAGACGAAGTTTCTTATTTCAACATGGAAGAACTTCTCCAAATAATGTTTAACGAAGAAACATTACCCCCAATACTCGAACTGGTTTCATCCTTGAGTTCTGGAAAAAGCTATTTCGACGACGGGATAACATCTATTAATTACTTGCGCATCAAGTAATATGCCAAAAAACCTGAAAGATATAAAAATAGATCCTAGTCACAAGAAAATTGACTTGAAAGGCAGACACGGAGCAAAGCGGAGTGTCCCGCGACCTAAGGGGAGCGTAGCGCGAGCGGACGCGAGCACCTTATCCCAAACGAATTTCTATAAAAAGAACACTCCGATAAAGGAGGTGAAAGATCTTTACGGTGGAAAAAAGGAAAATTACATTTATATTCGCGGAAAGAAATTTAAATTGCCAAAGTATTTGGGAAATTTGTTAAGAGTGGCACTCGCAGGATTTGTAATAATTTTAGCAATCAATATAGTAAACGTTTACGTAATTGGAAAAACTATAGAGAAAGACATCTCGGATACCGCATATCAAGGATACAATTACATTCTGGATGCGGGGAAAAGTGCCACACAAATCCAGTTTGATAACGCCCTGGAATCTTTTGACAAAGCCATAGAGAATTTTGAAGAAGCCGAAAAGAAGCTCTGGTTCGTAAACACCGATTACTCCTTCTACAACAAAGATACAAACGTAGGACAAGCCGTTAACGCAATGCTGGAAGGAGGGAAATACTTTTCATTCGCCGGAAAATATTTTCTTCAAGCTGTGGAAGAATTCAACAAAATTCCGCTTTATTTCGTTTCAAAAAACAATCCGGATCAAAAAAGTCCACCATCAATTACAGACAGTCTCAAATTGGGACTCGAAAAAACCAATCTGGCTATCGAACAAATCGATTTAGCGTCGGAACGTATTTTGACAATCGACGAAAATACATTACCTCCGGAACTCAGAGCCCGGGTAACATTAGCAAAAGAAAATATTGAGGAAATCTCAGCTACTCTAAACGTGACATCGGAATACTTTCCGGCAATTCTCAAACTCTTGGGAGACCGATATCCGCACAGATACTTGATCCTCTTCCAAAACAACAACGAGATCAGACCGTCCGGAGGATTCATAGGCTCATACGCAATAATGGACATCAACGAAGGCTATATCGAGAAACTCGAAACCTACGACGTCTACGACATTGACGGCTCATACGGAGGAATAATAGAACCACCGGAAGAATTCAAATCCTGGACACAAAACTGGCGTTTCAGAAACAGCAACTATTCGCCGGATTTTCCAACCTCGGCAAAAAAAGCACGCTGGTTCTTGGAAAAAGAAGGCGGCCCAACAGTCGACACAGTCATCGCTATAAACCAGGGACTCCTCT
>JAACEU010000011.1 GCA_011682355.1 Nitrospirota bacterium
ACTTTCAGCTTCCTAAACTCATCAGCCCATTCCATAACAGTTTCAAAATCTTTAACCATATCGGGCTTCTGCAAATCCATTTCTCCCATAATTACCTCACCCGTACTTCCATCAAGAGTAATATAATCACCTTCATTAATAACCAAATCCCCAATCGAAGATCCCGCCTGCCCCGCTGTGGCGGTGGCCGCGGCGGTGATAATCATTTTCTTCGCGCTCGCATTCACCATAATATCGTTACAACCGGATACACAACATTTGCCCATTCCTCTGCACACAACCGCCGCATGGCTCGTCATTCCTCCACGAGCAGTCAAAATCCCCTGTGCCACATGCATTCCGTGAATATCTTCAGGAGAAGTCTCCTTTCTCACCAAAATCACTTTCTCATTTTTCTCAGTAGCCCACTCCATCGCATCATCAGCCGTAAAAACCACTTTTCCCACAGCCGCACCGGGCGAAGCCGGCAAGCCACTGGCGATCACTTCCCTCGAAGCGCTCCCTTTCAGTTGCGGATGCAGTAACTGATTTAATTGATTCGGATCTATCTTCATCAGAGCCTCTTCTTTTGTGACAAGCCCCTCGTCCACCATATCCACCGCAATTTTCACTGCCGCTTGAGCGGTCCTCTTTCCATCTCGAGTTTGTAGCAAATATAAGTTTCCTTTTTCAATGGTGAATTCCAGATCTTGCATATCTTTGTAATGATTTTCCAATTTTTCACGCAGATCCAAAAGCTCGTGATATGAATTTTTATCGACTTTTTCCAATTCAGAAATTGGTAGGGGAGTACGAATACCCGCAACCACATCCTCACCCTGAGCATTCATCAAAAATTCTCCATAAAACTCAGGAGAACCGTTTGATGGATCTCGCGTAAATGCAACTCCGGTTCCACTATCTTCTCCCATATTTCCAAAAACCATCGCCTGTACGGTCACAGCAGTTCCCTTCAGTCCGGTAATATTATTTATTCGGCGATAAGTCTTCGCTCGGTCATTATCCCAGGACTTGAAAACCGCCTCAATCGACAATTTCAATTGCTCATAAGGACTTTCCGGAAACAAATCTCCGGCATTATCCAAAACTATCTTTTTATATTCTTGCACCAACTGCTTCAGATCATCCGCAGTCAAATCTGTATCAAATTCAACACCTTTGTCATTTTTCATTTTCTCAATTGCCTTCTCAAAATGTTCATGCCCCACTCCCATCACCACATCTCCAAACATTTGGATAAAACGACGATAAGCGTCATAAGCTAAGCGCTCGTTCTTCGAACTTCGCGCAAGCCCCTCAACCGTTTTGTCATTCAACCCCAAATTCAAAACCGTATCCATCATTCCGGGCATAGAAACCGCCGCACCACTTCGCACAGAAACGAGCAAAGGATTGTTTTCATCCCCAAATTTCTTCGTCATTCTCACTTCTAGAAAATTTAGTTTCTCCTCTAATTGCTCAGCAAAACCATCAGGATAATCCCGGTGGTTTGAATAATAATCACAAATATCAGTAGTAATTGTAAAACCAAAAGGAACCGGGAAACCGATCTTTGTCATTTCAGCCAAATTCGCCCCCTTTCCCCCAAGTAATTCTTTCATATTTCTATTGCCTTCGTCGAAAGAATAAATATATTTTTTTGACGAAAAGTCACCCGCAGACGTACTTTCCGCTCTGTTGACTGATGAACTAGGAATTGCCATCGGAATTAAGTTAAAAGATGCCCTTGATGAGATCTTTACGAAGATCTTAATGGCAGTATATGGAACTGTTGTGATAAATTCAAGTTGTTGTATCCCTAAAATCCTCCTCTTTCTTTGATTTTTTCCTCAATCCGTGAAATAGCCGTTATATAAGCCGCAACTCTTAGCGGACAATCATATTTTTTTGCGTTCTCTTTAACATCGTTCCAAGCGTCAACCATGATATTTTTCAATTTTGAAATCACTTCCTCTTTTGACCAATATTTATCATCAGCATTTTGTAGCATTTCAAAATAACTCACAGTCACACCTCCGGCATTTGCCAAAATATCAGGCAGTACAACAACACCTTTTTTATACAAAATCTCGTCAGCTTCAGGACTGATTGGACCGTTCGCAAGTTCGAGAACAACTTTTGCCTTAATCCGATCCGCATTTCCAGCCGTAATTTGATTCTCCAAAGCGGCCAAAATCAAGACATCACATTCGGTCTCAAGTAATTCTTCGTTGTTAACCATTTTGCACGTCATTTCGTCTTGATTATGGATTTTTTCCACATGAAGACCACAATTTTTAACAGATTCTTTCTCGATTTTACATGTCAAAAGTTCATTTGGGTCAATACCATGCGTACAAACAATTCCTCCCTGAGAATCGGAAGCTCCCAACACGACATATCCATTTTCCACAAGCAATTTTGCGGCAACTCCTCCGGCATTACCAAACCCCTGAATTACAACTTTGGTCTCGCCGTGTTCCATTCCATTCTCCTTCGCATATTCATTCAAAACAAAAACTCCACCCTGAGCCGTTGCACTTCCTCGACCTCTACTACCGCCATTTTCAACAGGTTTTCCGGTCACAACACCCAACGACTTCTTCCCCACAATTTTCGAATATTCATCCGCAATCCACGACATAATCTGTGGAGTAGTATTCACATCAGGCGCAGGCACGTCAGTCTCCGGCCCAATCGCAAGTGCGATCAGTTCAATATATTTCCGCGTCAATCGTTCCAATTCTCCCTCAGAAAGCTCCTTAGGATTTACGATCACTCCTCCTTTTCCCCCTCCAAGAGGAATCCCCACAACCGAAGTCTTGATAGTCATCCACGCCGCCAAAGCCTGCACTTCTGCCTTATCAACCTGAGGATGAAAACGAATTCCGCCTTTGTATGGACCACAATAATTATTGTGCTGAATTCTAAATCCTTCAAAAATTCGCAGAGATCCATCATCCATCTTCACGGGAATATTCACATGAATTTCCCTTTGTGGATGCTTCAGCACTTCCTCCACATCCCTATCAAGCTTCATCGTATCAGCGGCAAGCTCGATCTGCTTTAAAGTATTTTCAAATAATGACATGATAAAATTCAAGTTAATATATTTAGAACAATCCAAGATATGTAAAATCAATCGAAGGCAGATCTATTTGCAAAAAATACACAAGCATCTGCGCGGCAAATCCGGTAAACAGAGGAACGGTCAAATTATCATCCATCTTATTAGTCACAAGCTCGGTAAATGAAGCCACAACAGCCATAACCACAACGAGCCAGATAACCTCCGGCAAAATCAATATTCCAACCCCTACATTCGCCAACAATCCCGCAATAGTCCCCACATAAGTCTTCGTATTATAAATAATAGTTTTGCCAAACGCCTTCCCAAATAACGCCGCAAAAAGATCTCCAAACACCGTCATAAACAGCGCCACAACCGCAATCCAATAATCAAATGCGGCAAAAGCAATGATACAAGAAGCCACCAAAAATACCGCACTCGAAACATTATCTTTTTCACGTTTTCGGAACAGGCTATCAAAAAAAGCTGTAAATCGAGATCGATATTCCAGCCTCACATATTCAATTTCCAAGAGAACCAAAAGCAAAGCGGTCATCGCAAGGATAGCAACACGATCATTAAAAAAATGAAGAATCAGCGTATAACCAACTACGATGAGTAGACCGGAAAGATGAACAGTCTTCCGAAGCAGTTCCCAGATAAATGATGATTTGTGCATATATTTCTCTTACTACCAAACCTGATACCACTTTTTCTTTGGAGTTTGAAGCAGATTAAGTTGATTTTCTAGCACAAATATTTTCTCTTGGAGTGTATCAACAAGACGAATAAAGTTTTGCCTTTCTTCCGAATGTTGAGTAACCATCTTCTCCAAAGACGAAGTGAGATTTTTGAAATCGTCTGTAGTAACAAAAAATCCTTCATCTTTGCTTACTTTCTTTGGTTTAGCGATTTTGATTTCGTCCTTTGTTGGCTCCTCTTTTACATTTGGAATTGGTTTGATTCCATAAATAGAACAAAGAGATTCGTAATTGACTAAGTAGTTGAATCCTTGTGGAGTCTTGTGTCTCCTGTGTTTTAGTTTTTTAGATTTAATTGCACGTCGAATAGTTTGAACAGATTTGTTGCTGAGATCAGCGGCATCTTGGATGGAAATAAATTTCTTAGGCATGAGTAATCAAATGTTAAGGAATTTTTTTTAACTACTCTCAATTTAATACAAACCGCCTTCAATCCAAAGACGAAAAATTTATTTAAAATTGACATAAAGTTAAGGTCTTTTCTTTTCCTGTTTTTTTGACAAGAAATAAACAAAAAACACGCCTCCTCCCCCAATCAATACCAACAACCAAGGCAAAATTTTCGACAACTCAAATCCGCCCGTATTCAAAATCGAACTTTTCGAATAATCCAAATCAATCAACATTTCTTCATCACCTCTGCTAAGAATCAGGTCCTCCCACAATATCTTATCAATATCTTGCCTAACAACATCCAAAGTGGAAACAACGCCATTGTAAAAAGAAAAATCAAAAACCTCCTCCTCCAAAATTTGGAAATAAAACTCGGCAACAATGCCCCCACCAACAGGAAAACTATCCTCCCTCCTCAACGTCTCACCAAAAATCACCCTGCTTTCTTCATTTTTCACCAAATAAAACGGATCACCACCCCTTTCCAAAAAATCACCCGGCTCATATTTCAAAAAATCCAAATACTCGCTATCAAAATTCACATTAAACGCAATCCCCAACACAGGCTGTACCATTTCTCCGGCAACGACAGAAATTTTCAACAAATTCCCGTCCAAGAATTCGCCCACCAAAGCCATTCCTCCCATATACACGTCTTCCGTGTCCGCATCTTCAATTTCTTCAGCAAAAGCATTAAAAGAAAGAAAAATAAACCCCACAACTATACAAATAAATTTTTTCATAATTCTAAATTAAAAGATAAGAGGCTCCCCCCAAAGCCTCACGCGATCAAAATTATGGATATGTAATTCCAAAATTCGCTCCAACATCTATCAAATCACTTCCGTCGATAATTCCATCCATCGTGGTATCACACAAAGGATTGTATTCTTCATCGCCATATTCACTTCCATACGCTCTCGCCATCATTTCAATATCTCGGCCATCGACCCTATCACTTCGGTCCAAATCTCCCAGAATTCCGCGATCATCCATTCCGAAAGAATCAACAGCTAAGGCATTTACTCCATTTTTCACAGCAATGAGTCTGTAATTGTAAGTCACACCCGGCAGTAATCCATAATCGTCAATATAAGACAACTCGGTCACTTCACCCAAAACAACATAATTTCCATCGACCATCTGTCTCATAACGATATAACTATCAGCGCCACTGGCTCCCGCCTCCCAATTCAGCTCCAAAGAATACATCACAGCTCCGGGAACCACACTCAAATTCACAACACTATCAGCGCCACCGGCTCCCGTGCCAATGTCCACATTTCCACCATCAAAACTCGCCAAAATATCTCCGACAGAATTAGCCAAATAACTACTTCCTCCAAGAGTCAAAGCGGTATTATCACCATCCACACCAACCACGGAAAAGTTCAAATCGAAAAGAACTCCGGCCCCATCCACACCAACAGGCGGATTCACAAGTCGAGCGTTTCCCACAAGAAGAGTACCCTGCACACCATTCTCCAACCCATAATTAAAAGCAGTTGCCGCTCCATCAGAACTCAGCAACCCTGAATCAACAACAGAAACAAAATTCAAAACAGCAGGATCATATGTGATCTCAAATCCATACGCATAGAGGTCGTTAACAGAATCAACCTCCACCGAAACGACGATATCATCGCCAACACCAACACTCGCAGGAGCGATCACAGTAACCGCCGGCCCACCACCTGCATAATTACTGTTCACACTTCCGGGAGTGCCCAAAATCTCAGTTCCACTACGACCCAAAGCCCCATTCGAGCTCACAGCCGTAGCAAAATTGCCCGCCGTGTCTCCTCCACTCGGATCAATTCTTTCCATCGAAGCCTTCGGAGTAGAAGTGCCTGCATACCACGCTCCACCACTGCCGTTCACAGTATCAATCGCAATTCCACCACCGTCTTTCAAAGCCAAACTATCACCCGCATTTGCCAGGGACAAAGGAATGACAGCATCAGCAACAACATCAGTCGCCACCTCTGCATCCTCTATCAAAAAGTAGCCATAAGCAGGAATAGAACCGGCCGCAATCGTATAAACGGAAGCTCCACCGTCGTCCTCAATATACCATCCGGTCAAATCAACAGATTGGTTAGTGGAATTGTAAAGCTCAATCCACTCATCACCGGTACTGTCATCAGTTCCGGCCCAAGCGATTTCATTTATGACAACATCGCCCGCACTGTAAGCATAAGCAGAAACCCTCATCATCGAGATCTGCAACATTAGCACAACCAAAGTCATCAAAATGAAAGATTTTTTTAATCTTTGCATAATAAATTATGTTAAAAGGTAAATATTTTGCAATTCGCGCGAAAGCAAAAACCACCCTAACAACCCGACATTAAATAATTATTAAAAAAACTTAAAAAAATTCTAAAGTTTTTAAAATTGACATCGTCGAAAAGCTGTAATACACTTGTATTACAAAATAACCTATTTAACATGCGTTCAGTATTAAGTATTTCACTTCCCGCAGAGAAAAAGAAAGAAATTGAAGAAAGGGCACGAAAAGCGAAAAAGACTACAAGTTCATACATAATTCATATGGTTGAATTGGAAAAAAGTCTTATTTCTGAAGACGAATTAGTGAAAATGGCAAAAAAAGCAGAAAAAGACTACAAAGCGGGAAAAACCAAAAAATTAGCAAGTTTATCCAAATTGAAGAAATGAAAATAAAAGAAATTCATTACAACGAAGAATTTGAAACCCAATTTCTAAATCTTCCAAAACTAATCCAAAAAAAAGCTTGCAAAAAAGAGCAACTTTTTAAAGAAAATCCTTTTCATCCATCGTTGAGGCTTCACAAATTAAGAGGAAAACTGGAAGGTTTGTGGAGTATTTCTATAGATAGAAAATACAGGTTGATATTCAAAACGCTGGAAAACGGCGTAACTCTTTTTATCAGCATTGGGTCACACGCAATTTATGAGGAGAAGTGATTATCGATCGTCTGCTGTAGACTCTTGCCTATCAACAGTAAGAGTCAAACGCTCTTTATCAAAATCAACACCTTCCAGTTGTTGTGCAAATATTGCCAATCTTGCTTCTATAGCCGGTTTTTGGAGATCTTCGTATCCACTTGTATAAGACATTCCCATTGTCCACTCACCAGTACCTGTTGCTACATAACATTTACCTCTACCTCTCCTACCTCTCCAAATAATAGGAATTATTTTGGCAACAGCTATTCGTACATCATCACCGATTGTCTGTACTCTTTCGGTATCAGTTCCTTCAACGTTAATAGATTCAGACATACCAGATTGTCTAACATCATTGCCTCCATCCCTTACTAAACGAACAAAACGCAAAGCCTCCCACAGCGTATAAATATATGTTTCCAATACACGCTCTTTGTATCTCTCAGCGATATGCCCGGATGTTGCATCCTCAATTTGCTTAAGAGTAGGAATTTCCGATGGCAAACCAGGGGGTGTCTCAACACCACGTGCTTTCCAATACTTCTGAAAAAAGCCTTCTTTTTGTTTATGACTACATATATCACCACGTGGGGCTCCGAGCAAGGATGGTCCACCGACAGTTGGGATCAGATTACCAGCCAATTCAATTTCACTTCTATATCCGTTCAATTCATCAAGAAGAGTTACCGCTAAATTTTTCATGACCTCAAGATTTGGGGCGAGTTGTTCGAGTGCAGTAGATTGTTCAGACATAATTAAAAGATTAATAATATTTTGAACGGAGAAAAAACTAACATATATATACAAAATTAGTCAAATTCAAGGCGTAAGCACCGCAGAACTCGCAATTGCACGAATAGGGTTTCGCTGAAAAAGCTTGAAAAATCTTCTGCTGACCGCAAGAATTTTTCATCGCTTTTTCTTCTACGCCTCCGTTTTTCTCGCGGAGCTCGCAAAAACTACGGCTTCGGATCGCGAAACTCGCAATTTTCTGGTGGGTCGGGCGGGAATCGAACCCGCGACCATCAGCTTAAAAGGCTGCTGCTCTACCGACTGAGCTACCGACCCATGTCTAAAATCCCCAACATTCTATGTGGAGACCTTCTCAAACGCAAGTCAAAAACCACCATACCTATATAGTTTCCTTGTGTGAATAAAAGCTATGTATCAAAAATGCCAAAGCTGGCAAAGAGAACCACACATTACTGTTATCAACAATCATCCTAATCATCTGCGACTGATTATAGACATCCCAAAGCGCAGTCACGGTAGACTGTTCTCCTCCTCCTCCGCCGATCAATGAAACGCCGCTCACAAATACCAAAATCGCACTAATAATCAATCCCGCACTCAAAACCGCATAAACAACACTCAAAATCGTCCTCACAATAACAGAGCGATCATCAGAAGTATCAACCTCAAACGCACCACGCACCGCAAACAGAATTACCAAAGCTACAAATATTATAACTTTAATAAAAACCATTGCTTCCTGCTCGGTTCCAACCGCCGCAAGCTTCAAAATCTTCATGAACAACTCAGATCCGCTCAAATACTTCGCAAAAAGAGCACCACCCGCATCAGCGGCAATCATAGAAACATAAGTTCCCAAAATCACTTTCAGAGTATTGTCTCTCCCAATAATCAAACTATATGCAAGAATAACAACGAAGAAAACGACAACAAACAGATCCCAGGAAAGAGTAATATTCATAGCCTAAATTTAATACTATCTACCAAAAAAGTCCACCCTTCTTGGTATCAATGCCGGCTTCCTCTGCTAATTGTAAATAAAGTTCCCTCTCTTTTTTTGAAAGTTTTTTTGGAATAATAATGCGAACTTTTACTAAATGGTCACCTCTTCCGCTTCCCGAAACCTTTGGGACACCCTTCCCGGAAATCTTGAATACTTTTCCGTCTTCAGTTCCGGCGGGAATTTTTATTTTTTCCTTTCCATCGATAGTATCAACTGCGACCTCGCCTCCCATTACGGCCACAACCAAATGAATTTCAACCTCTACATGAATATCATTTCCGGACCTGACGAAAGTTTTACTCGGATTAACAATCAAATTTATATATAAGTCTCCGCTCGGTCCATTATTCATTCCTCCTTCGCCTTTTCCGCTCAAACGAATTGTAGAGCCATTATCTACACCTGCCGGAATCTTCACTTTTACACGCTCTTTTACACGTGCTCTTGTCGTCCCATGACATTTCGTACACTTTTTCTCCGGAACTCGCCCCTCGCCAAAACATTCATCACAAGCCCTGGAAGTTGTCATTTGTCCAAGAATTGTATTTCTGGCTTCTCGAATTTCTCCGGCACCTCCACAAGTTTTACAAGTAACGATGGATGATCCGGGCTCAGCCCCTTTTCCATTACAATGTTCACAAACATCGGGTTTTGTGATTTCAAGATCTTTTTCACATCCAAAAACCGCTTCTTCAAAATCAATTTTTATCGCGGCTTCAACATCGTTGCCACGCATTGGCCCCCTCCTTTTGGATCGTGAACGAGCATTCCCTCCACCAAAAAATGTTTCAAAAATATCAGCGAAACCGCTCGCTCCATTTTGAAATCCTGAAAAATCAAATCCACCGGCTCCACCGGGAAAACCTCCTCCCTGAAACCCGCCCCCACCTCCAGGTCCACTCGCTCCAAAAGTGTCATACTGTTGCCGTTTTTGCTTGTCAGATAAAATCTCGTAAGAAACATTTATTTCCTTGAATTTGGTTTCAGCGTCTTTGTCTCCCTTATGTTTATCCGGGTGCCATTTTAGAGCCAGCTTTCTATAAGCGGTTTTAATCTCCGCCTCAGTCGCGTCTTTTTTTATGCCCAAAATTTTATATAGGTCTTTATTTCCTTTTGTCATACCCCACAATTATACCTTCTAAAAAACCGATTGTCTAGCACTCTAGGGGCGAGAGTGCGAATTGCGGGGAAGTGGGCACGTGCCCACTTTTGACGGAAATGCCATTGATAACAGTCAATTCCTCAGATAAAATGCCCCCGCAACGCGGCAGCGAAGCGAACGCGCATATGAGTGCCAAGCTGAGCGAAGCGAAAACATAACAAAAACCACTACGGCGCCATCGTCTAGGGGTTAGGACGCCGCCCTCTCACGGCGGAAACAGGGGTTCGATTCCCCTTGGCGCTACCAAGAATTGCAATGATGGGCATATTTCACTTCAACATCAGATGTTTTTTCGAACGCCTACGTATGTAGGCTTA
>JAACEU010000112.1 GCA_011682355.1 Nitrospirota bacterium
TCGATCCGTATTATTTGCATCTGCACAAAGCAATGCTGTCATAAACTCTACCGTGAAATGAGCCTTTAGATATGCGGTTTGATAGGCAATAAGGCCATAACAAACAGCATGAGCCTTGTTGAACCCATAACCGGCAAATGGCTCGATAACCTTCTCAAAAACCTCCTCTGCAAATTTTTCGTCATATCCATTTTTTACTGCACCTTTAATAAATTTTTCCCTTTGCTCTATCAAAAGCGAAGCAATCTTTTTACCCACGGCTTTTCGCAGAAGATCAGCCTCACCCAGCGTAAACCCTGCAAAATCACGTGCTAACTGTAAGATTTGTTCTTGGTACACGGCTACACCGTATGTTGACTCCAAAATTGACTTGAAGGATTTGTGAAGATATTGGACTTTATCGGGATTATGCTTTCCGGCTATATAAGTAGGAATCCATTCCATCGGACCCGGTCGATACAGAGCACCCATGGCGACTATATCTTCAAACATATTTGGCTTTAATTCCTTCAAATATCTCCGCATCCCGGAAGACTCCAACTGGAATACGCCTGTCGTATCAGCCTTTCGCAACAGCTTAAAAGTCTTTTCATCATCCATTGGGATTTTGTTGATATCCACATCTTTGTTTTGAGTTTTTTTCAGTAAATTACAGGTGTTTTCTATAACTGTGAGGTTCTTTAGTCCCAAGAAATCCATTTTTAAAAGTCCCAAATTTTCAATTGGTTTCATTGAGAATTGAGTGACTATTTCTTCCTTGCCTCCGGCTCCATACTGTAACGCCGTATATTCTGTTAATGGTTTCTCGCTAATTACAACTGCACACGCATGCGTTCCCGCATGACGGACCGTTCCTTCCAGCTGCATAGCATAATCCAAAAGCTTTTTTGCTCGCGGATCTGTTTCGTAAGCATGCTTTAGATCTGCGTCTTCCTTTATAGAAACATTTAAAGGAACATGTTTACCAAGCAAGGGTGGGGGAACTATCTTGGCCAATTTGTCTACTTCCTGATAAGGGTAGCCCAGAGCCCTGCCAACATCACGGACTGCCGAACGGGGAGCCATTGTTCCAAATGTGATTATCTGCGCCACATTATCTCGACCGTATTTTTTACTCACATATTCCAATACCTCGTCACGACGATTATCTGCAAAATCAATATCTATATCGGGCATACTTACCCTTTCCGGATTCAAAAACCTCTCAAAGAAAAGTCCGTATTTTATCGGGTCAAGATCTGTGATTGCCAGCGACCACGCTATGATTGAACCGGCGGCTGAACCCCGTCCCGGACCAACTACTATTTCTTGTTCTTTTGCATATTTTACGAAATCACGAACTATTAAAAAATAAGTATCAAATCCCATTTCATGCACAGTTTTGAGCTCATATTCCAACCTTTCAGTATATTCTTTAGGAATTTTTTTTCCATTAAGTCGGTTGTTGAGACCTTCTTCACACAATTGCCTCAGGTAAACATGTGGATCT
This sequence comes from Nitrospirota bacterium, assembly GCA_011682355.1. GTDB lineage: Bacteria > Patescibacteriota > Gracilibacteria > UBA1369 > LOWO2-01-FULL-3 > JAACEU01. Next base: position 1,490 of record JAACEU010000112.1, read on the forward strand.
TCATTTTGTGGAGTATCGAAAAAGGGGATTAGAAAGGTATCAAACTCGTAGGTTACATTACATTTTTCGGCTATCTTTACAGTATTTTCTATCGCCTCCGGAGTATCGGAAAAGGCCGCTTTCAAGTCATTTACTTCTCTTATCGAAAAATCACCGGTATATCTCATTCTATTTTCTTCATTGACGGTTGTGCCCGTTTGAATACATAGCAGTATATCATGAGCTTCACTATCTTCCGGTCTGGGATAATGAGAATCATTTGTTACAACCAATTGCAAATCATATTCTTTTGCCAACTTCTTCAGACGTTCATTTACAATTTCCTGATCTTCAATCAATGGATGATCCTGCATTTCCAGATAAAAATCATCTTTTCCGAAAATATCAACATACTCCTTTATTTTATTATGAAGATCTTCCTCATTTTCATCCAAAATTAGTCTTGGCAAATGCCCTTGCAGGCATCCACTCAACGCTATGAGCCCTTTTCCATAAGTCTTCAAAAGACCATAATCAACTCTTGGTTTATAATAAAACCCTTCCAAATTCGCTTTGGTGACCAATTGTAAAAGATTTTTGTATCCTTCATTGTCCTTTGCCAATAAAGTCAAATGATACGGTTTCACGTCAACCCTTGGTTCCTTATCGAAACGAGTCCTTGGGGCAACATACATTTCACACCCCAAAACCGGCTTGATCCCCGCCTTTTTTGCGGCTTCATAAAACTCCACCAATCCATAAGTGACCCCGTGATCCGTCAATCCCGCCGCAGGATAACCCAACTCCTTCGCTCGCAAAACAATAGCCTCTGGGCTTCCGAAACCATCCAGCAAACTATAATGAGAGTGACAATGTAGATTTACAAATGACATATATTAGAACGGCGACATTAGATGGTAATGAATATGAAAAACTTCTTGCCCGCCCTCACGACCGGTATGAATCTGAACTTTATAGCCTTTCAGCTTTTTATCAGCCGCCACATTTTTTGCAACCAACAGCATGTGAGACAAAAGTTCCGCATCAGAGTCTTGAGCATCCGCAAGTGATGGCAAATGTCTTTTCGCTACAATCAACAAATGCGTTTTAGCTTTTGGGTGAATATCGTTAAAAACAACACATTGATCGTCTTCGTATACGAACTCCGTATTCATCTGACCGGATGAGATTTTACAAAAAATGCAATCTTTAGACATAGCGTGATCTTCAATCATGCACATAATTTACCTTGTCTTTTTCCCTTTTGCAAGCTGATAAACAGCTCGACCAACTCTTACAAATTGAGGGTTTTTTTGTAGATTTAGGGATATAGTTCCTTTTTTTACCTGACGTTGTTTCAGAACTCCCTCTATAATTTCCTGCTTTTTCATGGGGCTTTTCTTCTTCAAAAGTCCTTCAATCACGTCCGCCACCGTACCCTTAGAAAAACCGAATTCTTTCAAAGTATACAAACCACGCCCAACCAGCACAAATTGATCGTATCTTATAAGTTCATTGTGAACCGCCTGGGTAGTCACTACTTTTTTGTCAAAACTTGCCTCCGTAATCTTATTTGCGATTTCCACAAAATGAAGTGGATCTTTCTCCTTTTTCAAAACAATATAAGCTTTATCTCTAATACTTCTCGGATTAATATGCCTCCAAACCATCAAACCAAATCCGTCTTCTGTACGTTTAAGTCTCTTGTCTACTTCTAAACAAGAAATAATCATTGGATCATTGTACGATTCAATAGAATCACCAAGTTGCTGTCTGATTTGAACAATCAGCTTCGAATC
>JAACEU010000113.1 GCA_011682355.1 Nitrospirota bacterium
TACAAAATTTATTATCATAGAAAAAACAAAGGTAAAGGTGCCGCTCTCCGTACAGGGTTCAAGCAAGCTACAGGCGACATCATTATCATTCAGGATGCTGATCTGGAATATGATCCGAAGGAATACGTAAAACTTCTAGCGCCGATATTGGATGATAAAGCGGATATTGTTTACGGATCGAGATTTATGGGAGGAGAACCACACAGAGTTCTGCTTTATTGGCACTCTTGGGGAAATAGGATGCTGACTTGGATGAGCAATATTTTTACTAATCTGAATCTGACTGACATGGAGACTTGTTACAAAATTTTCACTCGCGAGGTGTTGAAAAAAGTTTTGCCAAAGCTTAAATCCAATCGTTTTGGTTTTGAGCCCGAATTTACCGCTCGTGTGTCAAAAGCTCGATTCAGAATTTTTGAGATTGGGATTGCGTACTATGGGCGAACATACGACGAAGGCAAAAAGATAGGATGGAAGGATGGTGCGGCGGCTTTTTGGCATATTATTAGATTCAATTTATTTGATTAAGTTATGAAAAAAGGATTAGCTCTTACATTTTTGGTCGCTATTTTGGTTTTCGGTGCTTTTTTGCGTCTTAACCATTTGAATGATGAAAGCCTTTGGTTGGATGAGGGAATCACTTATTACAACAGCACCGGTGAGAGTTATGCCGATGTTTGGGACAAGACTGCTGAGCTGGATCAATCCCCTCCCGGATATTATTTCGTCATGCATACGTATTTGGAAATTTTTGGTGAGAATGAATTTGGATTCCGTTTGATTCCTCTGATATTCGGAGTTTTGTCGGTTTTGTTTTTGTATTTGCTAATGGCATCGATGTTTGATCGGGAAACCGGTCTGGTGGCGGCGTTTTTGTTAGTGGCAAATCCGTTTCATATTGGATTTTCGACGGAAAGTAGGATGTATGTATTGCTTGGGCTTTTCGCGTTGATGGGCTTCTATTTTTTGTATAAGGCTTTGAAAAGTGAGGGAGCGGGATGGATTTATTGGTTGCTGTTTATATTGTCCTGTATTTTTGGGATGTATACTCACAATTTCTTCGCGTTTGTGCTTCTCGGTTTGGCTTTTGTTTTCTTGTTGTTGATTTGGGATTCTGCGGGAAAAAGGCTTGCGAAACTTTTTTTGGGGATTGGGAGTGCTGTTCTGGTGATAGTTTGTTATCTCCCCTGGCTTCCTAATTTTTTAAAGCAAATGGAAGTGGAGAGATACTGGATGGCTCCGAATTCGGTTTCAAATTTGAAAGAGTACTTTCTGGATTTCTCTAATGGAAATTCGTATATTCTTTTTGGATTTTTGGCGCTGGCTGTGATTGGAGTAATTTGGGCGATGTTCCGAAAGAGTGTCTTTGCTTCTCTTTCGTTGGTTTTGTTTTTAATAATTGGTATTGGGGCTCCTCTTACCTATTCATTGGCTTTCGAACCGATTATGAAGATTCGCTATGTGGTTTTTCTGGTTCCATTTTGGATTGGGCTTGTGGCTTTGGGGCTGAATGTTGTTAGAAAATTTAGCCTTATTGTCCAAACTGCCATTGTGGTTCTGGTTATCTACACATGGATTCCGTGGCAGGCTTCTGCGTTTCCGGTTGAGTATGGCGAGGATTATCGCGGTTTGACTGAGATTGTTCTCGACAATCCTGCTCCGGTCGTGGTTCACTCCCCTTCAATTGCTCATGTAATAAATTTTTATAATAGTGGAAGATTCGATTTGATGCCATTCCCATTTAGTGATGATCTGACTGAATACAACATCGGGGAAAATGATAAATCAAAGTATCTCGATTTGATTCACGGTTTCAATTCATTCTATTTGGTAATTACTCATTCACACGAAAATCCTCATGGCTTACTGTACGTGTGGAGCGATGAGTATTGCGATTCCGGCTACGAAGTTAGTGTTGAGGGAATGAGGGTTCACTATTTTGAAGGGTGCGAATAGATTCTAAACCAGCGCCGCCTGCCTGTGTTTTCTATATTGGTAAAAAGAGATTTGTCTGCAACCACTTCGAGGCCAAGTAAATTTCCAAATGGAGGAACTCCCCCAGGTTCAAGACCTGCAGACAACGAATTGAGTTCTTCCACCATCATAAAATGATAAGAGCTTTTGCGCCTTGCTCAAGTGTGTAGCCTGTTCTGATCTTTGCCGCTTCTTCACTGGTTCTTACAGGTTCATGCTCAAAAGTCTCATACCAACATTCGTTGTTCTTTAGAGCTTCAACAATCTGATTTACGAGAGGATGATAATTTGTCATAATTCTACTCCCAAACTTCTACGGCTTCCTTTACCAGTTCTGTTTTTCTGATTGTTCTGTGTGAACGGTCTTTTCGGAGAAGGGCCATGTGTTTTTTGAGTTGGCTGATTAATCTGTCTTTTGATAGATCTACGGCTTTTGTTATGTCATGGCTTATTTCTTTTGCAACTATTGTTTTCGTTGGGAGTATTAAACAAAACTCAACTTGAAACGCATCATGTTTTTCAAACTTTTCAATGGTCGCCTTGAGCAAGTGTGCATCGTCGGCAAACTTTGTTAATAAATTTGCAACTGCAGGTGCTTTCTCGTTTACGTAGTCCTTAAAAACTTCCTCTTCTCGTTTGGAGAGATTCTGTAGAAAGAATGTGATGTCCATAGATAGCTGGTTAGAGATTTGTGTTTTTATAGTATATGATTTTTTGCATTTTGGGTATTGCGTTATTCCCTTATTTATGCTATTATATACACGCATTTGAGAGATGGGACTTCGGTTTTATTTCTCCCTTGCACTCTGGCCTCTACTGTTATGATTTCGGTCGTAGTAGTGGATCCCAGCCCTCCGATATCCCTTTGATGGCTTCGGCTATTGAAAGCCTATCGGCCGGTATCCTTCTGACGATCTCGGTCGTCAAGAGTTTACCACCCTGAAAGACCGCTACCAGCAATCGCTTCTAGCGGTCTTTCTTTTGCATAGACTTATATTGTGTTAGAATTCAGACAAGTTTTAACCTCATTTTTATGGATATCGATAAAGTACCTGTCCTGGGAAAAATTAACAGGACGCTAAACGTTCTGATTATTAATTTCATTCTGCTCGCAGTTGTATGTATTGCGCTTGGAGTTATTATCCCATTCTATCCTCAAGTGTTGGATCTTTTCGTTGCGGCGTTATTGATCGTTTCGGCGGTTATATTGTTGAATATCGCTTATAACATTCATACTTATAAACATAAGTATATGAAGTACTTTAAGTAGATTTCCT
>JAACEU010000114.1 GCA_011682355.1 Nitrospirota bacterium
ACTATAGTTTTCACTAGTACCTTATCTGGCAGCTTAATGTCCTGGCTGAGTAATTACTCTCAAAAAAAGAAAAAAACGAAACGTGCAGTAATTGAGGAAGCCTTGAAAGATTATCAGGAAAAAATTAGGAAAGAAGATTTACAGGAAACATTTAAACGGGCGGCAAAAGATTCTGAAATTATTGGAATGGCAGAAGAAGGTATGGATGATTACGAAGAACAATTAAACGCACTTGGAGTATGAAACAGCGAGATATTTATTACGCAAACTTATCCCCTACGAAAGGTCAGGAGCAGAGAGGTCTACGACCTGTCGTAATAATCTCCGGAAACAGCATGAATGATCACCTGGGGGTTTGTATTGCTTGTCCTATTTCTTCGAAAATCAAGAATTATGCGTCTTGTGTACAGCTAAAGAAGAATAAAAGTAATGGGCTGAAATCTGATTCTGAAATAATTACATTTCAGGTTAGAACTATTTCTAAACAAAGGTTAGGAAAAAAGATTGGAAAAATATCAAAGGATGAGCTAGAAAAGGTTCTTGGTGGACTTTTATACGTGCTGAAGTATTAGCAAAGAATTTTTCCTAGACTAATCTATCCATTTATACTAAAGTAGCTGTTAATAATGATAAAGAATTGTTAATGGCTAATATTAAAGATTACAAAATAGCAACGCTTGGAAGTCACACTGCTCTCCAGATCCTGAAAGGTGCTAAGGATGAGGGTTTTGAGACTATTTGTATTTGTCAAAAAGGAAGGAGAAAACCTTATGAGAGTTATAAAGTTGCAGATCAGATTATCGAGGTGGATGATTTTAAGGATTATTTTAAAATTGAACAGCAACTCATTGATCAAAATGCGATTATTATTCCGCATGGTTCTTATGTTGCATATATTGGTGCTGAAAAAATGATGGACGTGAAAGCGATGCACTATGGGACTAAGGGGATTTTAGAATGGGAATCTGACAGAACAAAAGAAAGGGAATGGTTACTGGATGCAGGGATTAAATTGCCAAAGATTTTCAAAAAGCCTGAAGATATTGATCGGGCAGTTATCATAAAATTTCATGGAGCTTTGGGCGGGAAAGGGTATTTTATTGCAAATTCTCCGGAAGAATTCGCTGAAAGAATGAGGGATTACGGAGATAAACATGATGGATATGTGATTCAGGAATATATTGTGGGAGTGCCGGTTTATTCACATTATTTTTATTCTCGTTTGAACGGGGAACTCGAAGTTATGGGCTTTGATAAGCGATATGAGTCGAATGCAGATTCGATTGGGCGTGTCGCCGCAAAGGATCAGGTGGATGTTGGAATTCGAACGACTTATACTATTACAGGGAACGTTCCTATTGTACTTCGTGAATCGTTGTTGCCGGAGATTTTTGATATGGGTCAAAGAGTTGTTGACTCCTCTAAGAAGATTGTGGATGGTGGATTGTTTGGGCCGTTCTGCCTGGAGGGAATTATTGATCCGGAGTTGAATTATTATGTATTTGAAATTTCTGCAAGAATCGTTGCCGGAACTAATCCTTATGTAAATGGATCTCCATACACTTGGCTTCGATACGACGAGCCAATGAGTACAGGAAAAAGGATTGCCAGGGATATCAAAGAAGCTATTGAGAAAAACGAAATTGAAAAAGTATTAGGTTAACTTCATTTCCTATGATTAAAAAGACAGACATAAAACAAATATTAAAGAAATATGATACCGGTGATATCACTATTGGTGTTTTGGGTGGGCATAGTGCTCTGGATGTTTGTAGTGGTGCCAAAGAGTATGGTTTCCGGACTGTGGCGGTTTGCCAGAAGGGCCGCGAGAAGACTTTTAAGAAGTATTACAAAACTCGGAAGGACGGGCGTGGGTGTATTGATGAGGTAATTTTGGTTGATAAGTTTTCTGATATTGTGAAACCGGCAGTTCAGAAACAATTGCAGAAATTGAATACGATTTTCATTCATAATCGGTATTTCTGGGTGTATTTTGATAATTTCAAGGACATTGAGGACAAATTCAAGGTGCCGATTTTTGGCTTACGTCAGGGCGTGAAGCTGGAGGAACGTGATCAGCCGCTTAATCAATATCATTTGTTGGAGAAAGCTGGGATTAGGATTCCAAAAATTATTCGTCGAGGAGACGGAAAGATGAATGAGAAGAAATTGTCGGCGGCGTTTGATGATCATTTTGTTAAAGATAAAGGTGGGCCGTTACTTGTGAAAGTGAATGAAGCTACTCGTGGATACGAAAGAGCGTTTTTTATTGTTACCAGCGAAAGAAGTTTTCACAAAAAGGCTGAGAAGATGATTGCAAAAGGTCATATTACCCAAGAAGATCTGGATAAAGCTGTGATCGAGGAGTTTGTGCTCGGAGCGCAGATTAATTTGAATTTCTTTTATTCGCCGTTGAAAGGCGAGCTTGAATTGATGGGAACGGATACTCGCAGACAAACTGATCTGGATGGATTTTTGAGATTGCATGCGAAGACTCAGGAAACTCTTTTGAGTTCCGGGTTTAGTCCAAAAATGATTGAGACCGGGCACTACTGCGTGACTATGAAGGAATCTTTGGTTGAAAAGGCTTATGAGATTGGTGAGAAATTTGTAAAAACTATGGAGAAGGAGGTGAAGCCCGGAATGATCGGGCCGTTTGCTTTGCAAGGGGCTGTTGCCGCGGATGATGGGAAGGAAGAGTTTGTGATTTTTGATGTGAGTATGCGAATTCCCGGATCTCCCGGCACCAAGTTTACGCCGTATTCAGGTTATCTGTATGGAGAAACTTTGAGTTATGGGGATAGGATTGCTATGGAAATTCATGAGGCGATTGATTCTGGAAGGCTTGAGGAGATTTTGACTTAATTTATGAAAAAGCATATTCCAAATATTCTGACGGCTGCGAGGATGGTCCTGACTATTGCGATCATTGTGTTATTTATTATTTTGGAAAGAGGTCAGTTTTATTGGATTTTTGGACTTTTTGTGGTGGCTGTGCTGACTGATTATTTTGATGGAATGTTGGCGAGGAGATGGAAGGTAGAATCTACTTTTGGGAAGGTTTTTGATTCTTTAATTGATAAGATTCTGATTTTGTCGATTTTGATGATGTTGATTCCTTACAATATCGTTCATTATGGGATTTTTGTGGCTTTTTTGTTTAGAGATCTTTTTGTAGATGGATTGAAAAATTATCTTTTGTCTCTGAATAAACCTGTTGCTCCGAAGATTACCGGGAAATTG
>JAACEU010000115.1 GCA_011682355.1 Nitrospirota bacterium
GAATGATGAAGGTGATTAATGAGGTTGCTGTAAAAATTTACGAGAATATGAAAATTAAAGAAATTGATTTGAAAAGAGACCAGATTTTGGTTGTGACCGGGTCTCATAGTTTAGTTGGGAAATTGTTGGGATGAGGTATTCGCTTGTGTTACGTTGCGAGCGCGTTCGCTATGCTTCCGCGCTAGCTTTTTCAGCTTGTCGCTCTTCTCTTCGTGCTCTTGCTTTAGCTTTGTTTTTTCTTTTTCGAAGTTTACTTTTTGGTCGAATATTTCCGACTAAACAGTGCTGTTTGCTTGCGTGTTTATTTGTCATTGTTTTTTTATTATTTCTGCTGGCACAATTTAGGGGTTTTTGACTTGTTTGTCAATTTAATGTAGGTTCTTGCAGTTGTGTGCTTTGTTAAGTTTCCACACACGTTTACTAAACTTAACCAAAAAAACTATGAATGTTATCGATTCTGTTCAGGAAAAACTCCACATGAAAGAGTTTAAGTACATCGTTTATATAGCGGTGATTTTCGTTTCGGTTCTTTTGATTTCGAATGTTGCTTCGAGCAAGATTGTTGCTCTTGGGCCGTTTGATTTTGATGGGGGAACATTACTTTTTCCATTAAGTTATATTTTTGGAGATGTTTTGACGGAAGTTTATGGATATAAAAGGGTGAGGAAAATTATTTGGATTGGTTTTGTGATGAATATTTTGATGGCTTTGGTGTTTATAGGTGTAATTGCGCTTCCCGAATCGGTTCAAGGCGGTAATGGTGAGGCTTTTAAGGCGGTTCTTGGTTTGACGCCAAGGATTGTTCTTGCAAGTGTTCTCGCATACGCGGTTGGTGAGTTTTCAAATTCATACATTATGGCAAAAATGAAAATTTGGACTCAAGGTAAGATGCTTTGGGCACGTACTATTGGTTCGACTTTGATTGGAGAAGGATTTGACACTGCAATATTTGTGACGATTGCTTTTTATGGAATTCTTCCTAATGATCTTCTTGTTGTAATTATTGTTTCAAATTATATATTTAAAGTTGGAATTGAAGTTTTGTTTACGCCGATTACATATGTAATTGTTGGATTCTTAAAGAGAAAAGAAGGCGTAGATGTTTACGATAGGGATACTAATTTTAATCCATTTAAACTGAACTAGTGAAAAAGTTTTTGTACATTTTGTCGTTATTTATTTTTACTTCGTGTGTTTCCGGAGGTGGATATGTGTCTTTTGAGAAAAGTGAGTTTTATGAGATTTCAAAAGAGGATTCGGAAATTTCGTATTATATTAGTTATCCTCAGGGAGGTTCGATTGAGGAAGTGGATGATGTTTTGACTATGGATTATTTGAATTGTTCTGTTGAATTTGGTGATGGTTTGGATTATGAATCGGACCCGAATGATTTTATTGAAATGAAGACTCATGAGAAAAATGGTGTTTCTTATCAAGCTTGGTACAAGGAAGATTTATTGGTTCGATATGGCGGAAGTTTGGATAATTATGATTATAAATTTTGGCTTTCTGATTTTGAAGGCGGCGTTTCCGATTGTATTTTAGTTTTGGAAACTATGGCGGAATCATTTACGGATACTCCTTTTTATCACAATAAAGATTATGGATTCAAAGTTGATTTATTACCGAATTACAAGATGGAATATTTGCCGAGTGATGAAGGAGTTTTGATGAAGAAGTGGGTTGAGGAGTTTGGATACAAGGTGGAGATTTATGTTTTTGGTACAGACAATGTGATGGAATATCAGAATTTGGCTGAATTTTTGGCTGATAAATATTCCGGATATAGTGCCGAGTTTGTGAGTTTTGGGAATGATGCCGGAGTTTTTATAGATGAAGGGTCAGGTGAGGATGGGATTCGTCATTATTTTATGATGGGGGATGGAGATGGCGTTATTTATGAGGCGTATTTGAAGGTGCCCAGTAATTATTATTCGGGAAACAAGGAGGAGTTTGATGAACTTGTTGCGAGTTTCGAGATTTTATAGATAAGGTGGCAAAAATTCTGGACAAAATTAGTGAAACATGCGATTATCTCATACTAATTTTGTTCTTTGATATGTTGTAAACGTTGTGGACAGTCATTTTCGCATGAAGTTGTGGTGCGGTTACCTCAAATTTGAGAGTTTCCACACGCTTCGTGTGGAGATGTTCTGTTTTTCAACCTCTAGAAGGGAGTAAGTAACTATGAAGGAATGGACGTGGCTTACCATTGCACTCATGGGAGCGGCTGCAGTAGATACCGGCGTGACGTTTGGTATCAAGGCATCTCCGATGATATTCGCTCTTGGGACGATTGTTGCGGCGCTCTTGACTGTTGCGCATGCTGTAAGTGAGAGGAAGGGAGAGGACTGAGCGCTGTGTGAAGAGGTCCCTGGGGGGAATGCTCGTGCACGCGCAAACACGGGGACGGGCGACTTGTCGTTCGTCTCCGTGTAAAATCAATCATTTTTTTCTAACAAACTTTCTTTTTATTGTGGAGGGTTCTGTTGAGAATTTTGCAGAAAGGAGTTCGCGGAGTTCTGCCTTTGTATAAAGCTTTCGTTCGAGGAGCTCTTCGCGGATTGTTCTGTTGTTTTTTAGTGCTGATTGTACGATTTCGGATGTTTCTTGGTATCCGATGTAAGGAACGAGAACGGTTGCATTGCAAAGGCTTTCTTCCAGTTCTTTTTCTATTTTTTTCTCGTTTGCTTTCAGTCCTTTGATGCAGTTTTTTCTTAATGTTTCCATTGCGTTTGTGAGGACTTCCATTGATTCCAGGAGTTTGAACATGATGAGAGGGCACATTACGTTGAGTTCGAATTGGCTTCTTTGTGCCGCTAATTCGATTGCTTTGTCATTTCCGAGGACGTGGATACATGTCATTATTATTGCTTCCGGAATTGATGGGTTGATTTTCCCCGGCATTATTGATGATCCCGGTTGGATTATTGGTAATTCGATTTCAGAGATTCCGGCTTTTGGGCCCATGCTCATTAATTTTAGATTACTGCTGAAATTTAAGAGGTCTGTTGCGAGTGATCTGAGTGCAGCGGAGAAATTCATAAACACATTCATGTTGTTTGTTGTTTCTGTCGAATTTTTTGCTTTTTCAAATCTAATTCCGAGCAGTTTTGATAGGTTGTGAGTAATCATCTTTTTGTACATTGGATCAGTGTTGATTCCGGTTCCTACTGCGGTTCCTCCTATTCCAACGATTTGTAGATCCTCTGCCTGTTTTTCGATAAA
>JAACEU010000116.1 GCA_011682355.1 Nitrospirota bacterium
TCAAATGTTTCCACTCTGAAATATATTCGCGAAGCATCAAGTCTGTCATCTTTATACGGAAATTCCACCGTACTCAACATCGCAGGATTCATTAGATTTGTGAGCGATAAATAATTCAGTCCGGTCGCTCCTGCAGAATTATCCGGATTATTTCTCAATAAAAACTCTTTAATAGAAAAACATGGTAATTTTGCTTGGAACCTTTCTCCTTGATCGTCATATAAATAAAAATCACGCGCTTCGGTATTAACACAAGCCTGTCCCTCAAACCCGGCCGAAACAGGATTGGAATAAAGCAAACAATCTATCGAATTGTTCACTCTCGGCCCGTCCACATCACATTCAATAGTCCCCAACCAAGAAGGATTGGACGCATTTGTCACAAACTGCTCACCGGTATTTGTATTTTGAGCAGAAGAAACCGCGGTAAAATCATGAAGAGACTCCGTAATAAAACTCCCACTATTTGTCTCCCTCAAAGCAAATACTTTCCATCGAAGAACATCCCATCCGGATATTTGACCGGTATCAAAAATCAAATCCGTCGCAGGATTAAACGACACAAAAAATTCCACCGTAAAGTCCTCCACAACCTGAATCTCACCCATTTCATCAACCGTAAAAAGCGGAATCGTCAACGTCTCATTCAAATCCAAAATATCATAAAAATTATAATCCAGCATCGAAGCAACATCATATTCATCCGGATCAAAACACGGATATGAATTACATTGGTTTTTAACTCCATAAGAGAAAACCGCCACCTCCCCCGCTTCCCCGATATTAGCCTCTTTCCCCTCCCATCCGGGCAAATTTGTATCCAGATTGTACAACGCCTGCTCTATCCCCGACTCAGCCGCATAATACGCCCTCCCCGCATCAATCAACTGCTTTGTGGATCTGGACTCCCCTATAATCAAAGCAGACAACGCCAAAGAAAGAGCGATCAAAACTCCCATAACAAGCAGTGCCACCAACAAAGCGGTTCCTCTCACTCCACGGATTGTCTTTATCAATTTATTCATTAATTAAAATCAAATGAAGTTACAATATCTATAGTCGGCAATGTCGAATAAGATCTGGACGAAACAGTAGTTTGCAAATCTACAGAATAGGGAGTTCCACCTTTTCGTCTTTCCATCTCAAAAGTAGCAAAAACAGTCACCTTTGGTTGAAATTGGAGCCCGTCATTAAAAGTATTTTCCAATTTATATGGATCGTCCACCGGTGACACGAAAACATTAAATTCAGTCACAGAAATTCGATCATTATCCGGTGAAATCAGTAAATAATCGGTCTGTTTTCGAATCTGCTCTTCCAAAATATCCTCACCAAACCAAATATTTTCTTCATCTTCATCATATTCAAACACAACATGTCGATCACCATCCATCGAAATCAAAACAAGACTTTGATTATCACTTCTATAATCAATATTTTTATAATAAATCGCCCCATTCCTCACTTCCTCGGTAATCTTGTCAAAAACTCTTCGAGCTTCCGAATATAAAACTCTATAATCATTCGCCTCCTGCTGAGATTTCACAATATCCGTATATGAACCTATCAAAACTCCAAGGAACATGACAAAAATCGCCATAGCAACCATCATCTCGATCAATGTAAATCCTTTTTTATTTAATATTTTTTTCATAATGTTCATTACAAAGCTCCTCCTTTCCAGTTGCTCAAAACCGCTTCCAGAGCAACTTTACGATCCCTACTTCCATCCTTCCACTCTACAACAGATCTAATTAACAAAAAATCGTCACATTCATCCCCAATCAAACTTGCATCCAAAACCGAATCATTTTCACAAGCATCCAAAACCTGAATATACCTATAAAAAACCGGATCATCGGAAGATCCCGCATCGGCAATATATCCACCAAATTCATCTTTCATCAAACCAAACGACTGATTATAAGGGACATAAGGCAACTCATTAAACGTCCAGGGCTTCATCGTACTCAACTGTACTGGGCTACTGACATTTTCTACCGCACCCGAATTCCTCCACCCATTCTCGTCTAAAAATACAGAGTAATAACGATTCTCTTCAAGCTCGGCATAAACCCCACCTCCACCTCTAAAATCCAAATTGTGCAACCAGTTAGTATCACGAATATTCCTTACCGCCTCAATCCCCTCTTGAGCCAAAAAGTAAGCCTGCAAACTTTGTACATTCAACCTATTTGTTTGCACCATGCTAACCAACAAATTGGAAGCAGAAACGATAGCCACGGTCAAAATCATGATTCCAATCATCACTTCGGTAAGACTAAATCCGGATGTCGATTTTAGCTTCCTATTCAGCATAATCAGCTCTGGTTACATTGACCTGGCCTGATGTCAAATCAATAAAAATATTTCTCTTATATCGAGCTTCCTCACTTTTTCCATACTTCAATTCAATTCGAATCGCCAACGGCGCATTTCCACTCAAAGTATCAATAAATATTTCCCCATTTGGAGGAATAAAAGTAATCGCAATATCTTGCCCTAAATTAATCTCATTTTCGTCATAAATCCCCATAATACTAATCTCTTTATCAAGACCAAGATCAGAGAAAACCGTAGGATCATTAACTAGCTCATCGTATTCGCATCCTTCCCTACTCCAAGTTTCCGTCACAGAATCAAATTCCAATTTATTACTATATGAAATTTCGAATCTTTGAATCGAATATTCGCTACCAACACTCAAATAATAGCCAAAACAACTCGCGATATTCTCCTCAATAGCAACGTATTCTTCGTCCGCAGCAATCGCCTCACTAATCTCATCAAAAGCCACACCGCCAAAATCCCCATGAATCGTATTGTCACGAAGTTCATAGAACTGAGACGTAAAACTGTCTGCAGCAAAGTCCAAAAGAGCTGTTCGCCTGTACTCTGCGTACCCGTTAATCGCTAAAGTTGAAAGTACCGCAATAATGAAAATCACTATCAGCATTTCCACCAAAGTAAACCCCTTTGGAGGGCTCCACTTCGTTCCGCCCCGCTCTTTTTTTTTTAGATTTTTCATAATTATACTCCTATAGCTCCACTCAAATTAAAGATTGGAGCCATTATTGCTAACGCTAATAGAGCTACGAAAAGCCCCACAAACAAGATCATAAACGGTTCAAATACAGACGATAACTTCCTAATCGCATTATCAATCTCTTTTTGATATTGAGTTGAAATTTTTTGTGAAATTTTACCGAG
>JAACEU010000117.1 GCA_011682355.1 Nitrospirota bacterium
GCCGCCGCAACTCTCGGCGCCCAAGCCGCAATCCTCGTTGGCCTGATTCCAAGCATAATTGCACTTTCATCGGGGCTCCTCCCTCCGGTCCTCGCCCCAATGATCCCCTTCATCATGCTGAGCAACGCGATCCTCATCATGACCTACACCCACCTCAAAAAAAGAAATTACTGGCTAAACATCGCCATCGCCGGCACAATTAAATTCCTATTCCTATTAGCCACCAGCTCAGTCGTAATAAACCTTCTACTACAAAAAGAAATAGCAGACACAGTCGCACTCATGATGAGCTGGCCACAATTAGTCACAGCCCTAGCCGGAGGAATCATAGCCTTCCCAATAATCAAATTGATGAAGAAATAGCTCTATTCACCAAATTCAACTATATTCTCAATTTCTACTCCGTCAATTGTAGAGACGTCTACCCCATCCATCATCAGCGAATCCTCGAGCATCGCAGGATCCACTCCCATCATCATCGCCATTATCATCATTGGATCAAACTCTTCTACATTCTCCGGAACTTCAATCACAACAGGTGTATGAAAATTCGTAAATTCCATTGAGAAATCAAAATTCCCGCTAACCCCATTCAAATCAGTCATTATCATAGATCCTGTAACCTTCGCCAAAGTGTTCTCGGTTTTATCCACATACATCGTTACATCCAATTCAATACTTTTCATTAACTCATCAAGCCCCTCTTCTTCGGTACCGGTCAACGGTATCCCTTGCATTCCAATCACCTTTTTCATGAATTGCTTCGAAGCTTCACGATTCAAAGCTCCTGTATAAACATCGTATCCATCCTCCACACTCACAAATTCAACATCGGTAAAGAATTCAGTATCTTCGTACAATTTCATCAACTCTTTTTGATCTTCAGTCATATTTTCCCCACCAGCAACTGAAAAGGTAGTAAATGGAGATAGGCCTCCCAAAGTTTCATCGTCCAAACTCAAGCTATACCACTGCCCTTTAAACATATCCACAAGTTCAGCTGGAAGCTCTTCATTAAAATCAGAAATCTCTTTTAGAATAAAATACAAATATTCTCCATCAGACAGCATATTTCCGGACATAGTTTGATTCTCAAATTCTTCCGTAGACACCTCAACATCAACAGCCATCGTAAATTTTGGCTTTGCCACATCGGTATTATCTTGCTGACCGACATATTCTACAGAAAAAATCACAATTTCATCGTCCGCGGTCATCTCTCCTCCAAAGCTAAACTCGTAATCATAATAATCCATTCCTTCAAGGTTCGCGAAAGCCTCACTCGTAATATCTTCAGCGGTTGGCCCTGATTGCAACAGCGAACATCCACTCAAAACCAGAACTACTGCCACAAATGTAACTAATAATTTTTTCATTTTTTTAGGTTAAATAATGCCCGAAAATGGTATTGGAAATGGGATAAGAAGTCAAATCATCAATTTATTCGTCACCTTCGCTTTTTTTGTCCTTCGGACCGGCAGATCGAAGCAATCTTTTCATAATTTCTACTTCCTGCCCGGGAGTATCATCAGCATGAGTAACTCCGGCCTCGGTCAAAGCCCTCACTCTTTCTATTTCCAGTCTCAGCTCTCTCTCCTCTTCAGTTTCTTCTTCCTTCAAACCTTCCTCCCAACCTTCTCCCCCTTCAGCTCTCTTATGAGCGGCTTCCTCAGAATCTTTAAAAATATCGTCTATATTTCTTCTCGGAGCCTGTGAATCATAGTTTCCCTCATTTCCTTCTGTCATAATAAAAAAGATTAAAGTTAAAATTGGACACAACCTTAACGCCATTTCTGGATTCTGTCAATAAATCACTTCCTCGCCTCAATTATCTGATTCACCCAAACCTCTTTTTCATAAATAAACTCATCCCGCGCCACATCAAAATAAGAATATTCCAAAGCTTCAACAACCTTTTGCGGCATATGGTAATAAGATTCAATCACAATATTTTCTCCACTTTTCGTCGTCAATTTAGGAGCCTTTCTTTGATTAATATTTGAAAGAATAAAACGGCCACCTTTTTTCAAAACCCGATAAACTTCATCAAAACTCGCTCTCAAATCCCTTAAATGCACAATCCAAAACAATCCCAAAACCAAATCAAAACTCTCATCCTCAAACGGCAAATTATCACTATCGCCCACCACACATTCTATATTCGGAAATTTTCGATTAACAATTCCAAGCATTTCCTCCGAAATATCAAAAGCCACTATTTCCGCTCCATGCTCCCGCAACATCTGAATAATCCGACCGGTCCCACACCCAATATCCAAAACCCGCTTCCCCTTCAAATCCCCCAGCAGCTTCTCCAAAGATCCCCTCTCAAAACTATTCAAATGCAACAAACTTTCATCATACATGGATGCAAACAGATCATAACCTTGAGCCGAATTGTACAATTTTTTCTTTCCCATCGCCGGATATTGTAACACAGTAAATAAATTGCTAAACTGTCCACAAATTAACCACAAAACTATGGGAGCAGGAGGAGAAAAAAAACCGATGCCGGAAATTGCAGAAACAAAAGCCGCGGCACGTGACGAAGCTTTTGAAGCAATAATTGAAAGAATCAAATCTTCAGGTGGAGAAATAGTAAAAGATGAAATGTCTCCACTTTACATGGAAATTGGATCACAAGAACTCGAAATAGGCACTCAGAGAGTCGTAGAATGCAATCTAAACAAATTGGATATTCAGCTTACCAGAAACGTGGAAACACATGCGATGTCAGGCTCGGGACACCAAAAACATGCAGACAAGTTGGACATGCCACGAGTAAAAATCAAAATGAAGCAAAAACCAGACTCTTCAGACACATGGCAAATAGTCGATCTGGAAGATTTCGCTTAAAGAACTTTTTGCGCCCACTTTTCCATTTCCTTTTCCTCCTTGTCGGTCTTGTGATCAAATCCAAGCAAGTGCAACATTCCATGAGTAAACAAAATTTCTAACTCGTTTTTCAAGGTAGCTTTACGTTCTTTTGCCTGTCTTTTCGCCGTATCCACAGAAATAAAAATATCTCCCGCAATGACATCTCCCCTTTCCTTCTTGTAATCAGTCACCTCCAAATAAGCAAAAGAAATCACATCGGTAGTCTCATCTTTGCCACGATATTCCAGATTCATAGCGTGTATCGATTTATCATTATTAATCACCAAATCCACAAAGCCTGTTCTTTTTCCCAGCTTTTTA
>JAACEU010000118.1 GCA_011682355.1 Nitrospirota bacterium
CCGGCGACAAAATAATTGGACTAAGATCCGCAGGATTCAGATCAAATGGATTCTCGCTCATCCGATATATATTAAAAGAAAAATTCGGAGAAGATTGGTACCACGAAAAATATGACGATTCGAAAAATTGGGGCGAAGCAGTCCTAACGCCATCAGTAATCTACTCCTCAGCAGTTCTCGAAATGCACGGCCGATACAAAGAACCATCAAAAGTCGAATTAAAAGGAGTCGTCCACGTAACAGGCGGCGGACTCTATGCAAACACAGACCGAATCCTTAAAAAAACGGGTCTAAAAGCCAACTTCACAGACCTACCGGAACCACACGAGCCAATGAAAAAACTCATGGAACTCGGCCAAGTAAGCAAAGACGAAGCCTACAAAACCTGGAACATGGGAGTGGGGATGGTCCTCATTTCAAATGATGTTGAGCAAATCAAAGAGGTTTGTGATGGGCATGGGATTGAGGCGCAAATTATTGGAGAGATCAGTTAATACAAACAAACCTAAATCAAAGGTTCTTCAAATTCAGGTTCGTCCTCAGGACCAAGATTATCAAACTCACCTGCCTCATCCCATTTTGAAAGCATTTCTTCGACTTTGTTTCGGGGTTCACAGTAGGTAGCACGCGAATTCTCGATAATTTCCTTCACAAAATGATCTTCAGTCTTATTACAATCAACAGTTCGCGCTGAGAAAGCTTCGCGGATTTCCCCGGCTACTGACATCTTGCAATAAAATTCACGAACACCAAGATTGATAATATCTCTTTCTTTAAAGACTGGAGTGTATTCCTCAGCCAAATATCCGGCATCATTAGCACCTACACGGAAATTGATAATCGATCCCACATTACCAAACACAGTCTTACGAACGAAATCACTCAACTGTCCCATATGCTGATGTGCAATAGTTAAATTTAAATTATATTTTCTCGCTTCCGAAAGTATTTCCGCAAAAGTATCGGTCGCAAAATTCTGGAACTCATCCACATAGAAATAGAAATCACGCCTCTTATCCTCAGGCATATCTGCACGACTCATAGCGGCCTGATAAAGTTTTGTAACAATCATCGCACCAAGAAGACCACTATTTTCTTCACCCAGAAGGCCTTTTGACACTTTCATAAACACTATTTTTCCCTCATCCATCACTTTTCTAAGATCAAATTTACTCTTTGGCTGTCCAATAATATTTCGGATCATATTTGTAGCAACAAACTGTCCAACTTTATTTAGAAGTGGGGTAATGGCTTCCGCATCAAACTTTTCACTCCATCCTGCAAATTCACTAACCCAGAAATTCTTCACCACATTATCCTGAATCCTGGAAACAACATTTTGACGATAGTTCTTGTCGGTCAACATCTTCAAAATCGAAAGAACCGTAGTATTTGGACTATCCAAAAGCGCCAAAACCGTATACCTCAGCACATGTTCAAGCCTATCAGTCCAGTTTGAACCAAACAATTTCTTGAAAATCTGAATAAAACCAATAGTCACCTGCATCTTTTGAGCTTCAGCAACATTCTCCATCGGATTAAATGAAACCGGAAAATCCAAATCAGCAGGATCAAAATAAATCACATCCTTGATACGATCCTTCGGCACATAACTCAAACAATTATCAACCAAATCTCCATGTGGATCCAACACGCCAACACCCTTGCCGGCCTTCAGATCTTCACGAATCAAAAGCTCAAGCAATTTTGATTTTCCACTACCGGATTTTCCAACTACATAAAGGTGTCTGCTTCTGTCTTTCCGCTTAATTCCAAATTTATCAAAGTTATTATGGTAATTCGTAATTCCAAAAACACTCACATCCTTCTCGGTATCACGCGGCAAATCCTGTGGGGCCTCCGCTTTCTTGGACAAAACGTGCACAACGTGCGGAACCAAATCCGGATTCGGTAAATGATACAATGTCGCGAGCTCCTTTGGCCCCAACATAAAAGAATTCATAAGCTTCCTGCTTCTATACTCGGCCAAAAATGCCTTTTCACCAAGTCGAACAGGCTTAAATTCCTGAATATCGGTTTTATTGAATTGATAAAAACTGTTGATTACAGCTTCAATCTTACGCTTAGCCTCATCAGCCGTTTTCGAAACATAAGCCAACCGAATAGTACAATGAAACGGTTCCAGCTTCGCCTTTTCTATAGCCAAAGCAGACCTAACCTTCATCACGCTATTCTCATCCTTGATCCTCATTCGATCACGAATCGAAAATAGTTTCTTAAAACTATTCCACTTCAGGGAAATCCGCCTCTTCAAATGATGCCAAGCACTCTCCTCTTTCGGATTAATAACCATCTGACACCAAACTTGCTCCCCCGAAGCAATCTTTGAAATAACTGAAAAAAGACGAATCTGACTATCTTCGTCAAACTCATCATAAGTCTTAAAAGGGTATACATCTCCCATTTTCAGCTTCAGCCGTGCCCCACTCAAACACATTTTACTTGAATCATACGACTGAGTATAATCAGAAGTTTTCTTAATTTCACAATCAGGATATGCAGAGTAAAGCAGTCCCTCCATCGTTTCAAAAAAATTGTCCGGAACCGCAAAAAACAAGTACGTATACTGCTCATATCCAAAATACTCCATCGAAATGGGCACACCTTTTACAGTATTTTGCAAATTTACCAAAAGCTCCTGGAAAATAGTTTCCTTCTTCTTCACACCGTCTCCTTGTGGCACTACAACTTGAAAATATTTCATAAATTTACTTTACCGCTTTATTACACCATTTCGGCTTCGTTATGTCAATACACGCTCTCCAAATAACATTTTTCGCAATAAACTTTCTCATCCCTATCAGAAGAAAAGGTCGTTTGCAACGAAACTCCGCACTTATCACACTCTCTCTCGCAAAGTTTCCGCGGGTTCCTCATATTAAATCTCTCCGTATGCCTGCATTCATAACACTCCAAAGGAATTGGCAATTTCATCCTCCTATAAAAACTCAACTCAGTGTCATCAATTTTGTAATTTTTCCTGCATTTTTCACAAGCCAAAATCTCATCTACAATAGCTTTAGAAATATCCGAAATTTCCTCCGGAATTTTATAATTCGACTGTCGATACTCCCCCTCATCCTTTTCTTTCCACTCATATCCCAAAGACACAACCTCATTTTCATCCAAAG
>JAACEU010000119.1 GCA_011682355.1 Nitrospirota bacterium
AAATAAAAAAAAGAAACGGTAAAATCGCTGATTTTGACCAAGTCAAGATCACTCAAGCAATCTGGAACGCCGCGCGATCTGTTGGAGGAACCGACAAAGACCTTTCTAAACAAATTTCTAATCAGGTTGCCGCAGTTTTGGAAGTATTTTTCAAAGACGAATCAAATATACCCAATGTGGAACAAATTCAGGACCTCGTAGAAAAAATCTTGATAGAAGGAGGACACGCAAAAACCGCTAAAGCATACATTCTTTACCGTGCAGAACACATAAATCAAAGAAAAACACAGGAAGACATTCTGGGAGGAAAAACTACAAAACTACCATTCTCAACAAACGCACTAAAAGTACTGGCGGGAAGATATTTGCAAAGAGACAATCAAGGAGAAGTATGTGAAAGCCCGGAAGACATGTTCAACAGAGTAGCAGACTCACTGGCAAAGGTAGAAGAAAACTATGGATCGGGACCGGAACAAGTCAGAGACTATAAAGATAAATTCAAAGGAGTTTTAGATAATTTCGAGTTCATCCCGGCGGGAAGAACTCTCGCAAACGCCGGAGGAAAAACACGACTCGTCGCAAACTGTATAGTTTTACACTTTGATGACAGCATGGAAGGCATTTTCGAAACACTCAAAAACGCCGCCCTACTTCAACAAGCAGGTTCGGGACTCGGATTCCCCTGGCATCTACTTCGACCAGCGGGATACAGAACAACCAAAACTCAAGGAATGGCTTCAGGACCGGTTTCTTTTATGAAAGCGTATAACGAATCTTTCGGAGTTATCAAACAACAAGGTCGACATGGAGCAAATATGGGAGTAATGAGAATCGATCATCCGGATATTTTGGAATTTATTGAATCAAAATGGGAAGAAGGTTCACTCGTAAACTTCAACATCTCAGTCGGACTCACAGATGAGTTCATGCAAGCGGTTAAAACAAAATCCGAAGCACCATGGATGTGCCAATGGAATAATAAAAAGATGAAACCGCGAAGAGTTATCAGAAATTCTCGTGGAGCTTTTGTGGAAGCTAGAGAAGAATCAATCACAGCTTCAGAATTGATGGACAAAGTTATTGATGCGGCCTGGAGAAACGGAGAACCGGGCGTTCTCTTCCCGGACACAGCAAACAAATACAATCCAATCCCTAAATTAGGACGCCTGGAAGCCACAAACCCATGTGGTGAACAATGGCTCCATGATGGAGATGTTTGTAATTTGGGATCAATCAATCTCTCAAAATTTATCCAAAATGGAGAAATTAATGAAAGAAGACTCAGAGAAGTCACAAAAACTGCCACAAGAATGCTCGATAATGTAATTGATCTTACTGACTTTCCCGTAGACAAAGTAAACGCGACATTCAGAAACAACAGAAGAATTGGACTTGGAATTATGGGATTCGCAGATATGCTTTATCAAATGGGAATTCCTTATGATTCAGAAGAAGGATATGCAACAGCTGAAAAAGTAATGAGTATCGTAAACAACACAGCACACGAAGCATCAGAAGAACTGGCGGCAGAGAAATCGTGTTTCCCAAATTGGGACATCTCAATCTTTGCTCCAAAAGAAAAAAATATAAAAATGAGAAATTCCGCCCTAACCACAATCGCACCAACGGGCTCAATCTCTATGTTGCTCGATTGTAGCTCGGGAGTCGAACCATTCTTCGCACTTGCTTACACAAAAGAAGTAATGAGTGGTCAACACCTCACATACATGAACCCACACCTCGAAAAGGAACTCAAAAAACACGACCTTTACACCGAAGAAATCATAAAAGAAATAGAAAAAACAGGATCAATTCAGCACATCGAACAAATTCCACAAAACATCAAACGGGTTTACGTCTCAGCAATGGACATCAGCGCAGATGCCCACATCAAAATGCAAGCCGCATTCCAAAAACACGTAGACAATTCAATCAGTAAAACAGTCAACTTCACGTACAGCGCAACTCGAGAAGACGTAAGACGAGGATACCTCTCAGCCTGGGAAATGGGACTAAAAGGATGCACAGTATATAGAGACGGAAGTCGTGAAGAACAAGTATTGGTAATCAGCAAAGATACAAAAAAGAAAGAAGAAAAAGAAATAACAATCACTTCTCAAACTGAAGAAACAACTTTTGAAGAAATCATTCCGCCTCCGGTCACAGAAGAAAGTTCAGTAAGCGAAATAGCACAAGAAAGAGAACACATTTCTCTCAACAAAAAAGAGATCATCGCCAGTAAAAAATGCCCTGAATGCTCATCCCCCATCCAAATCGCAGAAGGTTGCATGCTATGTCTGGCTTGCGGATTCTCCGCCTGCTCAGTTTAATTGACTTTTCACACGAAACATCGTAGAATCAAAGCTCTCAAATCAACCATGAGAGCTTTTCTTTAAGCCTAACAAATGCCGGAAGCAGAACCACAAAAAGAAATATATGAAACTCCTGATCAAGAGGATGGTAAACCCGCTCTTGCTTCTAGCGATCGAAAAAATCTCGAAGATGAAAACACCACCATCTCAAAAGTTGCACAAAAAAAAGAACGACAGCAACAAAAAGTGAATGATGAAATAGAAAAAATGCTTACTGAAGCAGCAACCGGAGAAGATGCAAACAGAAACGATGTACAAAACCTAAGAGAAGAATCTGAACATTTGAAACGCAGAATGAAATTTGGAGAAAGCCCTGAACAAATTCTAATAGAACTCGCACAAATCAAAAAAAGAAGAGCAAGAGAAAAAGTAGACGAAAAAGCCCAAGCTGAAAAAGAAAAAGAAGAATTGGACATAAACTATCCATTACTTCAAAAACAAATCAAAAGATGGGACGATATTTGTAACAAAAACACGCACCTCATCGGCGGAGGACAAAAAGGCGCTGATGGGAACAAAGCCTGGTTCAGACAAGAATTGGCCAAAAACCCAACAATCAAATTTGCAAAACAAAAAATAGACGAATTTGACGGGACAATACCCCACCCCGAAGGCCTCGCACCACGACGTAAAAACTTCCAAGAATTGGAACAATTATGTAAAAAATATTCATTTGGATCACCACTAAAATCTGCATACATAAAAGAAAATGGAAAAGATGAAAGAGAGGCATTCCTAAAAGAAGCAAAAGAAGCAG
>JAACEU010000120.1 GCA_011682355.1 Nitrospirota bacterium
GCATATTCGATCTCACCCTCATTTCTCCTAATTTCCGGAATAATGTAGGGAAATCCAACAGCCTTGAATACGTCCTTCTCGCTTTTGCACGCAATCAATTTTTTCCCCTTAAAAACACCATATTCACTGACCTTCAGCCCTTTCCTCTTCGCGATATCCCGCAGTTTAATATTGTGCTGTTTATTTCCGGTAAAATAATGCATCGCCGCCCCAAAACTATGATCGTCAATCACGCGAAGATCTACGTGCATCCCACTGATAAGCATGATCGTAGATTTCGTATCGCCACTTGCAATCACATTCAAAACATCATCATAAGTCGTAAAATGCTCCATCACCACCCCGTGACTCTTCTCCGAATCCTTCACCGTAATCAAAATATCAATATCCCCAATAGTTTCCTTGCCACGACGCAAACTTCCCGCATATTCGATTTTCGCAACCTCTTTGCAACCCTTCATATACTCAATAATCCGCATCGCCTCCATCTTCGCCTCACTAATCAATGTCCTATCAGAAGAAAATTTCGAATACTCCTCAATGGCTTTCAAAATCACTTTCTCACTCCGAGCCCCCATTCCTTCAAGGTCGCGAATCCGGCCCTCTTTAGCGGCCTTTTTCAGTTCTTTGACACTTTTCACTCCCAACTTCCCATGTAGCATTTTCACCTTCTTCGGCCCCAGACTCCGAATATGCAGCATCTCCAACAAACCTGCGGGAATCGACTTTTTCAGTTTATCATGCTCCTTGCAGTGCCCGGTCTGCACCAGTTGAACAATCATTTCCTTCAAGCTCTGCCCAATCCCCGGAATTTTCGGCAAATCATTTGGTGCTTTGTCCACAATATCTCTCAAATCGCGCGGAGAATTCAAAATATTCAAAGCCGCTTTTCTGTAAGCATTAATACGAAAAACATTACCTCCCTTGATATCAAGGATGTCTGCTACTTCATCGAACACTTTGGCTATGGCTTTATTGTCCATTTACTTAGTGATAATTTGTAACGTTTGTTTTGCCACTTTCTTCCACGTAAATGATTTTAATCTTTCTGTCCCCAAATGAACAAGTTTTTTCGCAAAATTTTTGTCGGCCACCAGTCTTTCCATACCGGCTGTCATAACTTCTCGATCATAAGGATCAATATAACAAGCCGCATCTCCGGCCACCTCCGGTAAACACGAAACATGTGATGAAAGAACCGGTTTTTTGTAATGAAATGCTTCCAGAATAGGCAGTCCAAAGCCCTCATACAAAGAAGGAAAGGCAAAAACTTTGCAGTATTTATAAAGAGCGGCCTTTTCCTCTTCCGTCACATATCCCGGCATGACAACGCTGTTCGCCATCTTCAAACGATTAACGGCTTTCATCAATCGTTCAAACCCCACACCCCGTTTTCCGGCCAAGATCAGCCGATATTCAGGATGTGACTTTCGGAAATTATCGAACGCTTCGACTAACCGAACCAGATTTTTCTTACTCTCCAATCGTCCAACAAAGAGAATATACGGAGAGTCTTTTGTGATCTCGAAATGTTTAAAAACTTTTGAATTTTTCATTACTTTATCAATTTCTTTGTCCGAAACTTCAGGAGCCGTAAATCCATGATATACAACCTCGATTTTTTCCTTCGGGCATTTGAAAAATTTCACCAAATCTTTCCCGGTAGCCTCACTCGGAACAATGATTTTAGTAGCATTCTTGACCGCAAACTTAGTAGACCAATTCAAATAATGATACTGGGAGAAAGAATATGATTTTCGTAAATACTTGAAAGCTACATCATGAATCATAATCACACTTTTTTTCGGTAAATTAAGAGGAAGAACGTGCGATGGTACAAAAAGAACATCAGGCGGATTCACTTTCATTTCCTTAGACAAAGTCCGCAAAGTCCAAAGCCTTTTTGCCGGCAAAACCTTATTCTGCACGCCCTTGATCCCGAGCTTTTTCCTGGAATATAGCAAAATATCATGATTCTTAGCTTCTTCAATCAAACCATTAATTATGTGGTAGCTATACCATTCCACCCCCGTTGCCTCGTTGTCTGCATACCTCGATGCATCTATTCCAATTTTCACACTTCGCAGTATAGCAAGATTTTAAGATTTTTTTAAAAGTGTTAGTTAATATTCTTTCATGAATTTTTTACTCGATATATTTTTTCCAAAAGTTTGTGTGAAATGCGGACAGCAAGGTTTGAACATTTGTGATGAATGTTTCCGGAAAATAAAAATCAGAAAATTCCAACAATGCCCGCATTGCAGAAAGCAAAACGCAGACGGGAAATTTTGTTCCGACTACTGCAAAAAAGATTATATGTTCGATCAACTAATAGTTTGCACAGACTACAGGCAAATCAAAAGTCTAATAATCAAATTCAAATACAAGTTCACAAAAGATCTAATAAGCATATTCCACAACCTCCTAAAAGTTGAACTAAAAAAGTGTACAAAAATCATCACAGCCGACACTTTTGTAATCCCGGCACCCATTCACAAAACAAATTACAAAAAAAGAGGATTCAACCAAGCCCTGCTTCTTGCAAAAGCCATCACGCAAATTATCCCAAATACAAAACTCATAGATTGTCTGTCAGAAAAAGAATCGCGAGGACAACAAGCCAAGCTCGACCGATCACACAGACTCAAAAACATCAAAAACTCAATAGAAATTCGCCCCCACCCACCACTAAAAAACATCCTCCTCATCGACGACATCGTCACAACCGGAAGCACCCTAAACGAATGTAGTAGAGTCCTCAAAAACACCGGAGCAAAGCACATAACAGCAATAGTCCTGGCTAGAAACTGATAAGCTCACCCCAGCCCATCTTCCAAATCACCCCAAAAGCAATCGCCGCAAAAATAAAAGCCCAAAGGACAGAATATTTTCTGCGAACCGTCATTATTCCAACAACAGAAAACAAAAAAGCGGGAATCAGATACAGATAAAGAGTCGAAATGTTCGCCCAGGTGTATTCATCCAAACTAAACTCGAAAACAAAACCGGGGAAAACAAAAATTCCGGCAAAAACTACCAAATAAATAAACACATAAAACGGATTAATGCCCACAGACTCAGGCTTGGGGA
>JAACEU010000121.1 GCA_011682355.1 Nitrospirota bacterium
ATTCTGTGAGCTTATTTGCATTAATCTTGTAAGCTTCTTTGCAATCCGAACAAATAGTTCTCACCAGTCTTTGAGCAATTACCGTCTTGGTTGTTGCCGAAAGTAGAAATGCCTCTACTCCCATTTCGAGCATTCTTGGGAGAGTAGATGCCGCGTCGTTTGTATGGAGAGTCGCTAAAACTATGTGCCCGGTTAGTGCCGCATTTATCGATATATCCGCTGTTTCTTCATCACGGATTTCTCCCACCATTATGATATCCGGATCTTGTCTGAGCAATGACCGAAGCCCCATGGCAAATGTTAAATTTGTTTTTGGGTTAACCTGAATTTGGTTTATCCCTTCAAGCCTATACTCGATTGGATCTTCGATTGTTGCTATGTTTACTTCCGGGGAATTCAATAATTTAAGGATTGAATATAGCGTGGTCGTTTTCCCCGAACCCGTTGGTCCCGTCATTAGAATTAATCCGTTGGTTTTTAGGATGTTGTTGTGAATTATTTTTAGATTTTTATCCGAATAACCGAGTGCTCCCAGATTTAATTCCTGGTTTGTGGAGCTCAATAATCTGAGGACTGTTTTCTCCCCTTCGTATGTTGGAACAATAGAAACACGAAGTGTGATTTCCGTATTCTCCAGTTCGATTTTGAATCGCCCATCTTGTGCCGCTCTGTGTTCATCCGTCCGCAAGCTTGCCAATACTTTCACTCTTGTCATCAATAAATCTATTATTTCGATTGGTAATTCGGCAATTGTCTGCAGTATTCCGTCGATTCGATATCGAACTACCAAAAACTCTTTGTGAGGTTCAATGTGAATATCTGATGCGTTGTTTTGGTATGCAAAGAAAATAATTGTATCCAAAATTTTGGCCGCATCTTTTAGAGATTCTATTTTTGTCGGATCCTCCAATGCGCTTTTTAGTAATTTATTGAATTTTTGATTAGCGTCTCGGTTGTATACTTTTAGCGCCGTTTTTATATCTTTTTGAGTTGCGTAATGTGCAATGACTGTTAGTCCTGTTTTTTTCTCAATAAAACTTCTTAATTCATAATTGTGAGGATTGCTCATCACAACTTTCAATTCAACTCCATTGCTTTCAAAAGGCACAATGAATTGATGCGACGCCAGAGCATAAGGAATTATTCGAAGAAGGGGTTCTGCGATTGTCTTGTCAGTGATTTTTACGAATGGAACTCCATAAAGTTCAGCAACTATTTCTCCCAATTTGTCTTCCAGAACAGCTCCTCTCTCAAACAGAAGTTCTTCCAGCGGTATGTTTTGAGCTTTTGCATGACTTGATAAGCTTTTTAGTAGCTCTTCTTTTATTAATTTCTTTTCAAACAGAATTTTTGCAAGCTCTTCCTGGTTTATACTCATTATTTGTGTTTATTTTGATTTTTATATCTTTGTATTTTACCATAAAAAACCTTTTTTTGGAAGGGTTAAGGGGTAAATATGGCGGAGAGGGGGGGATTCGAACCCCCGCGGGGACTGATGTCCCCCTACAGGTTTAGCAAACCCGCCTCTTCAGCCACTTGAGTACCTCTCCTATGTTTGCTTTTAGCCCACTCAATATAGGTAATTGACCTATTAAAGTCTAGTTGTTTTTCCCTACAGCTTCTGAGATATTTTTGTAGCCGTCTTTTTCGAGGAGTTTCACGAGACCCAAATTTATTTCGCTAATTGTTTGCGGTCCTTCGAATATCATTCCGGTAATTAATTGAATGAGTGAGGCTCCCGCTTTGATCTTTTCGTATGCATCTTTTGCGCCGAATACTCCTCCGCAACCGATTATTATATATTCGCCTTTTGTTTTTTTGTAAACGTGTTTTATTACTTTTGTTGAGAGATCTCTTATCGGTTTTCCGCTTATTCCTCCGTGAGAAACGGGATCGGCGTCTTTTATGTGCTGTTTGATGGAGGCGTTTCCTCTATCTTTTGTGAGGTTTGTGCAGATGAATCCATCTATTTTGTGATTGTCCGCAACTTCTATTATTTCGTCGATTTCTTTGTGTGACAAATCCGGCGCAAGTTTTAGGAAGATCGGTTTTTCTGTTGGCGTTTTTCCCAGTTCATCTAATAATTTTTCTAATTTTTCTTTACTTGTGAATGGGAGTCCGCCATGTGCGTTTGGGCAACTTATGTTAATCGTGAAATAGTCTCCAAAGTCGTGTAAGACTTTGAAAGCTTTTGCGTAATCTTCTATTCCTTTTTGTGTTGTTGCCGTTGCTTTGCAGTTTGTTTTTGCAATGCTTACTCCCATCGGAATATTGAATTTTTTATTTTTCAATTTTTTCGCGATTTTTTCCGCTCCTTCATTTTTCAATCCATAATAAACTATTAGTCCTTTTGATTTTTTGAGCCTCCAAAGTCTTGGTTTTGGGTTTCCTTCACATGGCTCTCCCGTTATCGATCCTATTTCTGTGTAGCCAAATCCTGTTGACTTCATTGACTTGATGATTTTTGCGTCTTTATCGAATCCCGCCGCTAGTCCTATTGGATTTTTGAATTTAATTCCTAAGATTTTTTGCTCTAATTTTTTGTTTGAATACCCAAATGCAAATGCGTTTAAAGCCCTTGTTATAGGGTTTGAGCCTATTATTCTTCCTACGTTTATAAACATGTCGTGTACTTTTTCCGGGTCAAAAGTGAAAAGAATTGGCTTTAATACCGTTATATATATTGTCCGAATAATTATGTTCCTAACTTTCACCAAAGTATTTATCATGATTCCAATGTATCAAAATTGAAAAAATATGTGAAGTATGTATACTTTTTGAGTGATATTCATTAATCCAATAAAAATGGTACGAAAAATTCTTTCTTTTAGTATTACTTTTGTAGTACTGATGAGCGTTTCTGCTCAACTAGTAATGGCCAATGACGGGCTTGATGCTACTACTACCGATGTAGAAGCCACTGCCGTGGAAGGCACTGATGCTGTAACTGATGCTGTAGCCGTGGAAGCTGATGCTTCTTTAACTGCTCTTTCTGTGTCAGGAACTGATATTGAGATTGACTATGAAGTTATTGAACCAACTGTTGAAATTGTGGATGCTGAAATAGATGAAGATTATATCGATAT
>JAACEU010000122.1 GCA_011682355.1 Nitrospirota bacterium
TTTCATCAAGATTAGCTATCGTTTTACCCAACTCGGAAAATTTCTGGATGGTTGATATAAAAATGCCACGCTCCGATGACTTAATTTTATCCTCTAAATCACGGCGTGATTCAACTCGTACCACATTTTGCCCGCCGGAATTAATAAACGTCCGGTAAATTTGGTCATCCAAATCAATACGGTCAACCAATATAAATACCTTGGGATTTTTAAGACCGCGAGCAAAACGTAGCTTCCAAGCCGTAAAAAACATGGTCAAAGACTTACCGGAACCCTGCGTGTGCCAAATAAGACCACGCTTGGTGTCTCCTTGTTTTACTCGCTCCACGATTTTATTTGTGGCTCGTAATTGTTGGTAGTAGGCGATTTTCTTAGTTGTTTCCTCCTTTGTTTTCTCAAACAAAATAAAATTGCCGATAATATCCAGTAGACGACTTTTTTCTAAAAGCGAAATCAACGTTACTTCTAACTCACCATCACAGTCTTTTTCCAGTTCATCATCCCGCCACTGCATGAAATATTGTGCCGGCGCATACGTTGCTCCGTATACCGTCTTAAGCCCATCGGTCGCGACATTAAAACAGTTCGGCCAGAACAGCTTAAACGCGTGGCTCTCATACCGCTTAATTTGCCCGATGGCATTAGAGTAATCCACGTTATTTGCCGCGGTGGGACTTTTGGCTTCAATATCCACTATCGGTAAGCCGTTTAGAAACACTAATATGTCCGGGCGAATATTCTCCGAATTGCCTTCGAAGTAAAACTGATTAGTGACGACAAATTTATTATTATCGAGATTATTGAAATCTATAATGAAGTAATCCCGCATTTTGCCGGTTTGCGGATCTTTCAAATTTACACCATTACGAAATACCCGCAAAAAATCCTCATTGTTATCAATCTTCTTTATTTCTCGTACTACCGCCTGCGTTTCAGTGTCGTCTGTAATATCGTTGATGCGCTTTATGGCTTCAGTTAAAAGAGAAGTAATAACGTATTCATTCTCAAATTCCCGCAGTTTCGCGAATTCTTTCGGTTTTATGTATTCATAACCCAGCTTCTCCCGCAAAAACTTGATGATGTGATTTTCGACCGTATACTGTTCGTTGAATTTCATACTTACTTTCTTGATATCTTTTTAACTGTTTGATCAAAGTCAGATATGTATTTCTTGTCTCGCTCTTTCCGATATTTTTCAAATTCCGTTTCGGCTTTTTTACTCGCCATTTTCGCACTGACCTTGCCGGCACTGGTAAGTAGCTTCTTTTCGCTTAACTTCAAAAAACCATCAAGCTTACTTGCCCAATCCCTCATATTCATCGGATGTTCATTGGTGGCTTGCAGCTCGGCAAAATCCAGATACAAAGACACGATAAGATTGAGCTGTTTCAATTCTTTTTCCGTCAAATAATTTTTAGCTGTTTTGACATCTTGAGTAGTAAGGTATTTTCCCTTGAAGTTCGTCAAGCCCATCATCGACTTCTTGCTGTCTGCTCGCTTATTGATAATTTCCGCCGCAGTATATCCATGCACAGCATAATGCATTTTATTTTGCACCATAGCAAAAAATTCTTTAGTGAGTACATCATCTTTACGATAATCGATACTGGTAGCATAAATATCAGCGACTTTTTGATAAAAGTTTCTTTCACTGGAACGAATATCACGAATTCTTTGCAAGAGCTCCTCGAAATATCGTGCTTTTTGACCCCCTTGCTTTAACCTTTCGTCATCCAAAGAAAACCCTTTGATGATATATTCTTTGAGTCTCTGGGTCGCCCAGATACGAAATTGTGTGCCTCTTTGCGATTTCACTCTGTACCCCACAGAAATTATTACATCTAGGTTGTAATAATTAGTTGGCTTTGTTAAGGTTTTTCCGGTATTTCCGAATTTGTGTACAGAATGCTCTCTTAAGAGCTCTCCCTCATCAAATATGTTGTTGATATGTTCATTGATTGTGGAGCGGCTTTTATCAAAAAGTGTTTCCATTTGGTTCTGCGTCAGCCAGACAGTCTCATCTTGAAATTGAACGTCAATCCTTGTCTGTCCGTTTTCGGTCTGATATATGATTATATGTGAATCTTGTGGTGGTTTTTTCATAGTGATATATTAGCGGTACATAAGATTGAAGTTGAGCTTATTGGCCATGCTCCAGATTGCTGGCGGACTAGGAATTCCTGGGCCGCCAGTTTTTTATGGTCTGTATAAAGTTTTTCTTTACTGTATTGTTCGTTAAATTTCATGGGGTTGAATTAGAAACACAAAAACTCCAATGCGTCATCGCGAGGCTCGCCAGGCGAGCCGCGGCGATCTCTTTACTTCACAAAATTGTTTGTTACATCGTGATAATTCCCGCATATTTAAATTAAAGGTTCCAACCTCTCGACAAGAGCCCTTGGGCTCTTCCCGTAAGGGATAGGGAGGTTGGTCATTTTTATAACAGTCGCTAAAAAAAGCTCGTGATTTTCTACTATGCTTGCGTGTTTGTTTGATGGATTTCATAATTACGCATCAAGTACTTCTGGTTTCTTTAAGCCTTTCTTGTCTTCAGATTTTAATTTTCGTTCTACTTTTTTAATATCTTCCTCTACCGGTAGCTTTTCAGGAATAATTCCTCGACTTAAAAGCGTCTTTCGTACACTTCGATTATTGATTATATGTTCGTCAGAAATCGCTTGCTCAAATCGCAAATCTTTTTCTTTTGAATTAAAGATAGTGATTTCTATCGCAAAATCCTTCGCCTTAAGCAATATTGTTGGTTGAAAATCCGCTAGCGCTCGACTACTTGGAACACCGAGGCGATGTTTCATCTCCTGTGTTGTGTAACCAAAGAGAGCCTTATCTCCTTTGCTTCTGATTAAGCCAAAGTTTTTGTCGCTACCAATTTGTTCAAAAATAACGCTGGATAGTTTTTTTTCGGTTTCGGTTAATTTATGACGCGCAAGCAATCTCTCATTATCCTGTATACGCTTCTCAATGATCTCAAACTTTCGCGTCTGTACTGCAAAATAATTTTGAGCGAAAGCAATCTCTTCTTTTCGCGGGTCACCGTTTTGGGCA
>JAACEU010000123.1 GCA_011682355.1 Nitrospirota bacterium
CGATTCTCCTTAATAAGGCCAGATATATTATATCCTTATAAAGGTATCGACAAACATTGTTCACTTACATTAACAATCTTGACAGACTACTAGGGGGCAATCCACCCCCTTTTTCTTTTTTATAGCTGGAGCTATGTGAAGCTTCCAAAACGTGCGCACTCACTTCGTTCGTGCAAAAAATTGGCGTATTAGTGCTGCATTCTACTTCGCAATAATTCACCGAGGAGAACAGGACTTGTTCAACTAACATACTTGTAAACAACGACCATGTCGCTTTTTTTCAGGTTTTTGTGAAAAAAAACTCAACATAATTGAAAGGAGGAAGAACAAAACATGAAAGTTGAAAACTATACTAAAAAAGATGGCTCTATAGGGACAAGATACACCCTTAGTAAAGGAGATGTGATCGAAGCAGTATTTTCAAAGCCAAGAGAAGCGATGCTTGGTGAGTCAAAATACATGTCCTATTCCATTAAAGCTATCTGGAACGAAAAGGAAATCTTCGTATCTCTAACGCATGGCCAGTACAAGCGTCTAATGGGAATAGGTGACCTTGAAGGCAAAAAACTCGTTGCTGTAAGTTACTCAGGACCGGAAGAAAAAGAACTGGTAGGACTTGAACTTGCCGAGTAAGAGCCAAACAAAATTATTTATTTTTTTAATTTTGACTAAAACCGATTCTTTCTTCTTTATCCTGTGAAGAAAAAATCTTAACCACAATTAGATTAAAATGGGACAATATTACA
The DNA here is from genome assembly GCA_011682355.1 of Nitrospirota bacterium. Lineage (GTDB taxonomy): Bacteria > Patescibacteriota > Gracilibacteria > UBA1369 > LOWO2-01-FULL-3 > JAACEU01. Next base: position 747 of record JAACEU010000123.1, read on the forward strand.
AACCAATAAATCTGGAAAACGGCCAATGGCTTTACTCGCACGATTATGATAGCGGTCTGAAATTGATGGAACATTCATGGAAATTAAACTGATGATAATAAAAATGGGAGAACTTGATAATGCCTAACTGGGCGTCGGGATGTGTAAGGGTTGAAGGCGATCCGAAAGACATTGAAGAGTTTTGCAAACTTTTCTTATTCTTTGATACGGACAGCATGAGTCAATATTTTGCACGAAGCTTTATCCATCAAAAGTGGGGAGAATTTAAGAAAGAATATTTGGGGGGAAATATAGCAGAGTTCGGAGTTGAGTTTGCCTGGAGTGGGCATAGTTGTTTGGTTGAAGGATACCCTAACGGGGAAGAATGTATAACCTTAATCGAGGCGTGTAAAAAACATAAGGTTAAGGTTGCAATTGATACAGAAGAAAGCGGATTTGCCTTTGAAGAGCATATTCAATGCGATAGGGACGGGGATTTAATCGAAGAGAGTAATTACATGCCGACTTATGTGTGTGCTTGTGGGGAAGAAATATCTTTTCCAACAAATTACGATTGCTTGGATGAAGAGGAATGCTGGAAATGTGAAAAAGTAGGCAACTGGAGGAAAAAGTAAAAATGAGCAGATGTTATAGATTGTTTGTCGTAGCTACCGGAATTACAGAAAAGCAGCTTCAAAAAGTTTGTTCAAAGCAATTCGGCTGGGAAGGAGATGCGTCATTCTGGAAAGGCGAAGTAACTTTTGATGGGAATGGCACTCTATATGGGGGGATGAGCGAACAGGAAGCTCACGAAGAAATTTATAACGCTTTAAAGAAAATAAATCCTGCCGCTAAAATCAAAACACAGTGGACTTATATGGAAAGTCTTCCATATGAAGAATACGGCGATGACATAAATTAAAATGGGAACGACGGCAATTGTAACGATTCATGGTGAACCGGTCATTGATATTTATGAAAGTTTAGATGGCAGCTATTGGTTTATAACTGAGAAGCTCTACAAACAAGACAGCGTTATCGACGGCAAGGTGTACAAGGATGACCAAATTTTATATGGCTATGCGAAGTTATCGGCATGCCCTGAATATGCAGAGTTTGGAAATATTTCAGAAACCGAACTGAATCTTTTGAAGCCCAGAATCTGGAAAGTGCTACGAAAGAACTGGCCGGTATGTCCTGGGGTAAAGACAACATCGGTTTAGTTGTTTGTGTTTTTTATCAAAACCTGATTTTTCTTCATTATCCTGTGAAGAAAAAATCTTCAAAGTAATTAAATTGTAAATATAAATAACGCATGGGAGTAACAATACATTATTCATTCGTCAGGGAGCAAATACCTGAAGACTTATTAAAGAAAGCCGAAGTCCTGGCTAAGAAACTCGGATTCGCTATTGAGGAAAGGGCATGGAATAAATTGATAATAAACCCGCACCCAGATTCAGAGTGGATATGTTTGCACTGGCACAAAGTCAAGACAATCACAAAAAGAGAGGGTTGGGACTTGGAGAAATCTCAAATAGAGGAGCAGAGAGCAGGGGAGGTTGACGCCGATGATTGGTATTGTGGGGGCTTTACTAAAACACATTACGCCGGTCCCGAATGTCACGTCAAAGTTGCAGAGTTTTTAAGATTCGTAGCAAGTTATTGTGAAAAGGCTAATGTTTATGATGAAGCAGACTACTACGAAAAAGGCTGGACAGAGAAAACACCTGAAGAATTAAACGAATATTGGGATGGCTACAACAAAACGTTAGGTAATCTTGCAGGAAAACTAAAAGAGGTCTTTGGAAACAAAAACGTTTTTAGTGGAGCAGACTTGAAAGCCTAAAATAATATTTTTTTAAATCTCTTAATTTTTTGAGATTTCCCTTCGGGGAGTGGGAAGAAACCACTTTAAAAAGTAAATTGTAAGGAGGAAAATAAATATGAAAACAGAAACAAAAAACAGCATAAACCAATACGCCGAGCTATTTGATGCAATTCAGGAAAAAGCTTCTAGCGAAGAAACGGCGATTGCGATTTTGCAGGAAATTGGAAAAGACAAAAGGTCAAAGTTTTTCGAAGAGACTGGCAATGACGAGTTGGCAACTGAAAAGCAAAAAAACTACCTGAAGGATTTAGGGGTTGAGTTTGACGATTCAATCACGAAGAAAGAAGCTTCAGATATGATTGAGCAAAGTAAGAATTGCTAAGAGTGGAGGCTGTCGGTTTTCAGCTTGAATTTTGAATGAACCCGTTAATTTTTTGGGTTTATCCCTTTCGGGGAAGTTGGCGGACTATAAACGTAATAACTAAATTACAGGAGGAAATATA
>JAACEU010000012.1 GCA_011682355.1 Nitrospirota bacterium
GGGTTGGTACTTGAAAGGATTTGATGGGGCGAGGGAGCTGAGGATGAAATTGATGCAGACCGAAAGTGCTGTGGAGGCTATAGAGTTGATTAAGTCTGTTTAGTTTGAGACGCAAGAAGAGCCGGGCTTTAACCACGATGGTCTTGTTTTTTTGAAAGTTATTTTGTTGTCTTCGCAAATTAGAGTCTTGTCGTCTTTTTCCGGTGGTCCTTCTGACAGGGTTTCATTGTTATTATTTATTACCACTCGAACTATTTGGCCTGCTCTTGATAACGTATATTCGTACAAATCTTCTTTTGTTTCTGTACGGCTGTGATATTCCCATTCCCCTTCTATTTCTATCAGCTCTTCAAGCCTAATTCTATGATTATTAAGTGCTCTATCACTGAATAGCTCACGGATTCGTTTTGCAACCAGATCTTCGATATTTACATATGTTATTTTCCTAAATTTATCGCTTTCTTTGTGTAATTCTGTTGTTTTCCCTTCTTCTTTAAGAGCAAAGTATTGCTGAGGCGTTACATAATGTTTAACCGGTCGAACCTGACCACTTGGGATTGAGACTGTTATTCCTTCCGTTCCTTCAAACGTTAACGATGTATCATATACCTCTTCTCCAATAACTTTATCGGGAGTATCAATATAAATTCCGTCTGAAAGTCCATCAAGATTACTAGAATTAAACAAGTGTTTTTTCTCTGATGCTTTTCGCTCACCATGCCTATTATCTAATTCGGAAATTAATTGTCTTTGTGCACTGCGCCTCTTGTCTCGTTCTTCTGCTTTTTCTATAAAGACTACTTCTACCAAGCCTATATTTTTGGCCTCTATCAGAAATGGTTCACCGACTGCAACCAGTTTATCTCCTCCCTTTTTTCCATACTCGTCCCATGATTTTTTCCAAACAAGTACTTCACCGGCTCCAGCTTCGTTAAGAATTCTTGCGGCGAGATTCACTTCATCACCTATTCCTGTAAAGTTCAATCTTGATTTTCTATTTTTAGGATCTCCAAACATTCCCAGAAGTGCTTGTATCGTACTGATCGTGTTTGAGAATTTAAGATCTTTAACAGGGTTGAATATTTCTTCTATGACTTGCTCATCATAATTCTCTCCAAGTTTTTCTTTAAGCTCTATTTTAACTTTTTCTACAACTTTTTCAGCAACATTGCTGAATCCGCTTTGCGCACCACTAGAAACTTCATATAAAGTCTCGAAAGCTTTGCACACATCAATACCTTTATGTTCTTCAATATCTTCAATTTTCCCGTCACCTTTCTTTAATTTCGCATATATACCAATAATCATATCCCCAACAACTTTGTCGATTGTAATATCAAATTCTTTTTCGAGTTCGGCAATTATGTCTGTGTAAAGTCCATCTACTACTTCTGCAATTACATTTTGATCAATTCCTTTATTGCGAGCCTTTATCTCGATTTCTTTTGTAACTTTGCTGAAGCCAACTAAATCTGCAAATAAAATACCGAATTTGAGTTTTTGCAAACGTTCTATATTTTGATCTAGGAATAAATTTGCCATTCTGAGTCCAATGGCTTTGGTGTATGCGTACCTTCTTTCTTCTCTTATCTTTAAAAATTCTGTGAGCGCACCAATGATTTTATTTATTATTCTTCTTTCGGCGTAGTTTTTACATTCGACTCTTAAAGACCCGAATTGTACTTGTCGAATACCATCAAATTCGAGTGTTATTGGAAAATATTCACCATTTGTAATAACTCCCTCCATGGGTTGTTTTTCCAGATTTAGCACTTCTGCTTTTATCTCATCTCCAGCTTTGTAAATTTGAGACCCCCATTCTTCATCATTATCTTCATCAAATCTTTTGCATGAGAATCCAATCGGTCTTTTAAGTATCTTGGCTAGCATTTCGCAGCAATCTGTACACATGTTTCTCCATTCCACAATATCTTCATTTCTACTGAAAATTTCTTTTCTTTTCTCTTCGATATCGTCATTTAATTTGCGTTGCAACCTGGTATCAACAAATGAATCTACTTCTCCTGTGACACTGGCACACATTCTAAGTATGACATCATGTACGTAGCCTCCTTCGAAACAATATTCTATGTAACCGAGATTTTGTTCTTGAAAGCTTAATTTAAATATTACAGATGTTTGGGAAGAATCTTTTGACTCAGATATGGCATATGAAAAATTGACTTCTTCTTCCGGCATTTTCAGAACATGCTCATGAGTTTTCCATTCAAGAGTTTCAAAATCTACATTCGAGGTTTTCCCTTCACTGAATACGATTGGTTCATGTTTATATGGATTCAGATCAACGCAAGTCATTTTTGTCCCTTTGTACCCGGAAACTCGGCTAAGTAATTTTCTAATCTTTTTTAATCCATTTTCTGTGGCTTCTTTAAAATCTGTGCTTCGGTTGGCGTCAAAAACTTTATCTTCCACAGCTTTTGTGGTGTCTGATAATTCGTATTCGATAATTACTTTTAAGGCTTGATAGGTTGAGTGTTTTATGTCGGCAATGGCTTGAGTGACGCCCGATTCCGGATTGAGAATTTCTTCTGCTTCCGCTGTTTGAAAAAACAAGTTTATATAATTATTAACATCAGCGAGAGTTATGTTTTCTCCTTTTTCAAATGCCTTTAAATGAACCAGTAATCCATTGTTAAAACCTGCATGCTTTTCTAAAAAGGATGGAATTTCTGCTTTAAATGCATTTCGAATTGTCCATGCCAGCACGCTCCTTTGTTTCTGATCCAGTGGATATCTGCAAAATATTTCAGCTTGCGCTAAACGATCTTGGAGATTGTCCGGAATCCCTTTTGGGTTATTGTTCTCGTGCCAAATTTCTGTAGCTTCGAGTGCAAACATGTGTCCGGGTTGTCCCCCTTCAGATAAGCTCATTTTGGTAGCTTTAAAAATCGAGGTGTTATTGTACCTATTTATGGGTTTTTGTCAAACGGGAGTGTGGGAAATCCGGGGATGTAAAAATTTCACCACCAAACTTTTTTGAGCTTGAGCATGTAGGCAATCAGGTTTGTGAGGAAATGAAGTGCCGGAGTGAGAATGAGGATGGTCAGAAGGTTTTGCCATGGAACGACATAGGCCGGGAGCAGGAAAAGATATGCTCCTATGACAAAGTCGAGCTGATCAAATGGGAACCATGGGCGACCGGGCTTTATGTGGAGTCGGCGTTTGAAGAAGGATTTTGTGAGGTCACCACTGATTGCACCGAATCCGAAGAGTGCAGCATATAGCGGAATGCTTATTTGTTTGTAATCGAGGAGTGCGTAGTCGGTAAGGATGTTGTTTTTTGCGAGGTATTGCTGAAGAAACAAAATTGCGAGGGCGCCGATGTATGCGGTGTAGAAGCCGCGGTATGTTTTATTTGCTCCGAACAGGCACTTATTTATGCTGTGTCCGAATGGGAAATTTAGTTTCCCGAAAATCACGGGGCACATGTTTGCCACGTAGGCCGGGAAAATCAGGTAGACCGATGAGAGTATTAGTTCTAACATGCGGCGATTCTACCAGATTTAATTTTCGATAATAAGTGGAATTATCAGTGGTCTTCTCTCGAGTTTTTTTCGAGTGTATTTGTCGACGGATTGTTTGATGTAATACTTGATGTCTTTTCGGGATGCTTTTGGATCTTTTTTTGTAATACCTTTATATGCTTCTCCCGCCACTTTTGCTATTTCTTCGGTAATTTTTTTTGACTCACGCATGTAGATGAATCCGCGTGAGACAATGTCTGGTGTTTTCCTTAAGTGCTTGTTCTTTTTGTTGACGTGAATGAGCATAATGAGGGTACCATTTTCTGACATCATTGCTCTATCGCCCTGGACGTGTGAGCCAATTTCTCCTTCTCCCGAACCATCTATCAAGATGTATTTTGTTTCAACTTTTTCTTTGGTTTTTTCGACTTTTCCTTGTGCCGCGTGTAAAACATCGCCGTTTTCTATCATGAGGACTTTGTCTTTTGGGATGCGGCATTGTTCGATTGCGAGGTGGCTGAGCTCTTTACGCATGTAATATTCGCCGTGGATTGGAATTAAGTATTTTGGTCGAACGAAGTCGATCATTTTTTTTAGCTCTTCTTGTTTTCCGTGGCCGGAACTGTGAACGTCCATGATTTGGTTGTGAATGACCTCCGCTCCGAGTTTGGAAAGGTTGTTGATTGTTGTATAAATTGCTCGTTCGTTCCCTATAATCGGGGAAGATGAGAATATTATAGTGTCTCCTTTTTTGATCTTCACGTGTGGGTGTTCGCCGGTTGACATTCTGGTTAAGGCAGAGACAGGCTCTCCTTGGGAGCCGGTTGTCAGAATGAGAGTTTGTTTGTCGTTGTCCTTTTTGTATTTTTTGACGTCTGATATTGTTCCCTGCGGGACGTGTAGGCTCCCAAATTTGGTAGCAATTTCGATATTCGTCTTCATGCTTCTTCCGCTAACATATAGTTTTCTATTACATTTTGCGGCCGCATCTATGATTAGCTGCAATCGTCCAATTTGGCTTGAAAAAGAGGCTACAATGACTCTTCCCGGAGCTTCGCTTATTACTTTTTCCAGTGTCTCCCCTACTTTTTTCTCCGACATGCTGTGCCCTGCTTTTAGTGCGTTTGTTGATTCGCAGAAAAGAGCTAACACGTTTTGTCGGCCTAGAGCTTGCATCTTGTGAATATCTGCTTTTGGTTGGTTTCTTGCAGGAGTATCGTCGAATTTGAAGTCTCCCGTGTGAACGATTTTCCCAGCCGGTGTGTCGACTACCACTCCAAGTGCGTCCGGAATTGAGTGAGTGACTCTGAAGAAATTACATAGGAATTTTCCCAGTTTCAAAGGTCTGTCCGGATTAATTGTGTGAACTTTTGCCAGCTTTTGCTGTTTGAATTCATCAATTCTTTTTTGGACTAGTCCCATTGTCAGCGTTGCACCATAAACCGGTGGAAAATCCAGTTTTGGAAGGATATAAGGCAATCCTCCTATGTGGTCCAAGTGCCCGTGAGTAAGGACAATACCCCTTATTCGCTTCTTGTTTTCTTCTAAATACGTGGTGTCCGGAAGGACATAATCAATCCCGAACAAATCATCGCTTGGGAATTCGAATCCCATGTCGATAATGATGATGTCGTCTTCGTATTCGAGGACCATCAAGTTTTTTCCAACTTCATCAAGCCCCCCAAGAGGAATTATTTTCAGTTTTCCTTTGAGAATTTTTGATGTTGGACTTGGCACAGGTTTGTGCGCAGGTTTGTGCGCGGGCTTGTGGGGGATATTGTGTCCCGCTTTGGCGGGACGTTTTTGTTTGGTAGGGACGCTGGCGCGTCTGTTGTGCGCCGGCTTTTGTGCATGTTTATGCACAGGTTTATTTCGTTTTTTAGAAAAAACCCTTTTATTCTTCTTGTTAGGGCCCGCCTTCTGCGGGCTTCTGGATGTATTTTCGTGCTTTTTTGGAGATGTTTTTTTCTCTTGCTCCATATCTGCTCGCTTCATCCATTGATCAATTTGATCCATGTTTCTTTTTACATTATATTCTACTTTGACCGCTTACCGTTATTATTGTAGCATAAAAAAGCTTCTATTACTATTACAAATTCTTATGATTGAAATGGATCAACGTAGCAAGATTGCGATTTTAGGATATGGTGTTGAGGGCAAGGCTATGCTTGAATATTTGGTCAATCATGAACATGACGACATTACTGTTTGCGACAAGAATGTGGATATAAAAGACAAGATGCCTCAGGGGGTTTCGGTTAGATTTGGGTCGGAATATTTGGATAATTTGATGGATTTTGATGTTATTTTTCGAAGTCCAGGGATCCGCTATTTAGAACCGAGAATTCAAGCCGCGAAAGCTGCCGGTACTGAGATTACAAGCAGTACCGCCTTCTTTATGGATCAAGCTGTTTGTCCGGTGATTGGCGTCACGGGGACTAAAGGTAAAGGAACTACATGTACTTTGATCCATGAAATGCTGGATGCTGCTGGTGAAGATTCTCATCTTGGAGGAAATATTGGTAAACCGGCAATTGGATTTTTGGATAAAATTAAAGGAAAAAGCGTTGTGGTTTTGGAGTTGTCATCGTTCCAATTACAAGATTTAGAGAATAGCCCAAAATACGCGGTTATTTTGAATACAACTACGGATCATTTGGATTATCATGTGGACAGAAATGAATATTTGAGAGCAAAAGAAAGCCTTCTTGCTCATCAGAAAGAGGATAGTGTTACGGTTTTGAATAAGGATTATGACTACGTGGAGCATTATGCCCCCCTCGTGAAAGGTTCGAAAAAATATGTGAGTGTCGAAGAGAGGGTGCAGGACGGAGCATATGTGGTGGGGGATGAGCTTTTTTATTCTTCCGGTGGTAAGGAAGAGAAGATTTGCTCAGTTTCGGATGTGGCTCTTATCGGGTCTCATAATTTGGAGAATGTTTTGCCTGCGATTGTGATTGCGAAGGAATTTGACGTGGATACGAAAAAAATTGTTAAGGTTATAAAAGAGTTTAAAGGTTTGCCGCATAGGCTGGAACTCGTGAAAGAAGTGAAGGGCGTTCGTTATTATAATGATTCTTTTTCAACAACTGCCGAAACTTGCATGGCGGCCGTGGAGAGTTTTGATGAGCCAACGGTTTTGATTGCAGGAGGGTCTGACAAGGGTCTGGATTACTCAGAGTGGGCTACCAAAATTCTTACAAAGCCCAGTTTGCATACGGTGATTTTGATTGGTTCTACTGCCGAGCAGATGGATCAAGCAATTATTGATTCGGAAAAAAAATTGGGAGATGCAGAGGGTTCTCCTACAAAAATTATTCTGCGCAAAGATCTTGAGGAGGCTATTTTGGAGGCGTTTGCGAGAGCTGAGGAAGGCGGAGTAGTTGTGATGTCTCCTGCCGCCGCGAGCCTGGATCAATTTAGAAATTACAAATATAGAGGTCGGACGTTTAGGGAAGCGGTGGCGAAGTTGAGGTAGGTTTTTCCTCTCCTTTTCTCATCATTCGTAGCATTTCTTTGTCGACGGCTTTTGTTGCTAGGAGCATTATTCCATAGACTACTCCACCGATTGGGATTAACACGAGGATGTTCCAGTTTTGGATGTATGTGTAAGTTGGGGCTTGGAGGAAGTAGACGACTGCTCCCATTACTGCGGCTGAGAGGATAATTTTGCCAAGTTTTTTAAAATCTATGGAGAATTCTAAGTATTTGCGAGCTACGAAATATGTAGCGATTAGGATGAAAAATTCGCTTAGGATTGAGGTAAATGCCGCTCCGCGGAATCCGTAATGAGGAATTACTATGAGGTTTGCGACGATGTTGAAAATAGCGCACGCGCCGTTGATGTAAAGAAGTTTTGATTGTTGGTTTACCGCTATTAGAATGAATGCAAAAAGAACGTTTAGGAATTGGAATAATAATGCGAAAATGAGGATTTGGAATGCTATGTCGGAACCGTAAAACCCTTCTCCCAACCGAGAAAGGAAGTCCGGCGTGGATACAACGAATATGATTGGGAATGCCAGGATGACTCCTCCAACCACCATTGGTATCGACAATGCGGCTAAAAAGTCGAACGCATAACTAATTACTTTTTTGTACTTTTCTGATTTTTCTTTGATTGTTCTGGTGAGTATCGGAAGTACTGAGTTCATGAAATAAAGTGGCAGGATCGCGAAGTGCTCTAGCATTTTCATTGCCACTCCGTAGATCCCAACTTCTTCTTGTCCTCTGATGAATGAAATCAGAATTGAGTCGATGCGGAAGTAGATCGTGTTTAGGATGAGGGCGAGTCCATAAGGAAGTGATTTTACTAGAACGCTTTTCCAAAGGTCGATGTCGAATCTGTATTTGAGTACTGTGATTTTTTTGACGTAATGATTTGTGATTAACAGCATTATCAAATTCCCTATCACTCCCGCGAATAACAACATGAAGAATCCAATCTCGGATTCGCCTTTGAATCCATAGAAAACTACGTACACCATGAATCCGACTGAGACGACTTTTCCCAAGACGTTCGCTATTGAAGACTGTTGCATTCGGAGTTTTGTCTGGAGGACACTTGAGATTGTTCCGTTTATTATCGTGATGAAAACTGTGATTGAGGCTATAGCTACACCGATTGGGACATAGCTGTGTTCATAATTGGGCATTAGGAAGACCGCTCCGATGGCCAAAAGCATGGTTGCGACGACAAGGATGGTCCTGAGTGACAGGATATTTCCTATGATTTTTGGGATTTTGCTTTCATCTTCCGACATTTCCCTGACTGCGATGGTGAAAAGACCGAGATCGGCCGCTATTCCAAAAAATGCTAAGAATTCGTAGATAATTACGTATTCTCCGTAACCCCTTGGCCCAAGGTAACTTGTTGAGATTTTTACGACCGCAAGCCCAAGAAGTGCTACCAGTACTTTTCCTGCAATTTGCCAAGCTGTGTTCGATAAGATTTTGCGAGCTGTGGACATGCTTTGTGTTATACTAACGGTCGTTAATTTACATTTTTTTATGCATGAAATAAAGGCGGAACTGGAAGAATTGGATAAGTTTATCAAGGATGGGCTTAAGAAAATTGATCTTCCGGGGAAGAAGGCAGAGGTTGAAAAGCTGAACGAGGAGATGTCTGCTCCCGGTTTTTGGGATGATAAAGATAAGGCGGCGGAAGTTGGACAAAGAGCTAGTAATTTGACGAAGCTGATCGAGACTTGGGAAGGGATTGTTGGCGAGGTGGATGAGCTTTTGGGGCTTTTGCCGGAGATTTCGCCGGAGAAGGATCCTACGGCGGCAGATGAATTTAATAAAATGGTCAGGGCGTTGGGGGAACGTTGGCGGAAGCTGGAAATTTCGACTTTTTTGAGTGGAAAATATGATGAAAATAATGCAATTGTTACTATTCATTCCGGAACCGGGGGAACGGATGCGGCGGATTTTGCGGAGATGCTGCTACGAATGTATTTGAGGTATGGGGAAAAAATGGAATTTGAGACGGAGATTCTGGAGAAGTCTGCGGCGGATGAAGCCGGGATCAAGAGTTGTACTTTTATGATTCGTGGACAGTTTGCTTATGGATATTTGAAAGGAGAGGCCGGGGTGCATCGATTGGTTCGGTTGTCCCCTTTTAATACTAAACATACACGGGAAACTTCGTTTGTGCTGGTGGAGGTTTTGCCGGAAGTTCATTTTGCGGAGGATATTGCGATTGCTCCGGATGATTTGCGGATTGATGTGTTTCGGGCCGGTGGACATGGTGGCCAGAGCGTAAATACGACTGATTCGGCGGTGCGAATTACACACATACCGACCGGGATTGTGGTTTCTTGTCAGAACGAAAGGAGTCAATTGCAGAATAAGGAGCAGGCTATGAAGGTTTTGCATGCAAGATTGGCGGATTTGATGGAGAAACAGCAAGCTTCTGAGCTATCTGAATTGCGCGGGGAAACGCAAGATATTGCTTGGGGAAATCAGATTCGATCATATGTTTTGCATCCGTACAAGATGGTGAAGGATCATCGGACGGACTATGAGGAAAGCGATCCTGATAAGGTTTTTGACGGAGAACTTTCAGGTTTTATTGAAGCGGAGCTGAAGAAGGAGGTGAAGTAGAGTTTTAGAAATATT
>JAACEU010000124.1 GCA_011682355.1 Nitrospirota bacterium
ATCAGGTACTTGTGACAATGCGTCTTTTTATGAAAGATAAATTAAAAGAGATGAAAAAACACGGAAAATCACTGGTGGGAGACATTATCAACACAGCGAAAAAACACGAATTTCTCCCAATGCCCGGCTACACTCACATGCAAAAAGCCATGCCAACGAGTGTAGGGACCTGGCTTGCCGCATTCGCAGAAAGCCTCATGGATGACTTGCGAATCTTAACCTGCATAAACGACACTCTGGTTGACCAAAACCCTCTGGGAACCGGCGCGGGATTCGGATCACCATTTGATTTCGACAGAGATAAATTATCAAAAGACCTGGGCTTCGCCCGCACCCAAAACAACGTAATCTACTGCCATAATTCACGAGGAAGAATTGAAGGCATGGTTCTGGAAGCTTGTGTCCAAATAATGCTCACATTAAACAGGCTGGCCTGTGACCTCCTGTTTTTCACAACTCAAGAATTCCGCCTTTTCAAAATCCCAAACAGCATCGCGACCGGCTCATCCATAATGCCGCAAAAAAAGAATTTTGATGTTGCCGAACTCATCAGAGGACGAACAGCCACTGTAATCGCATGCAAAAGCGAAATGACAATGAACATTCTGAACAAAGTTTCCGGATACCACAGAGACGGCCAAGAAATGAAACGACCCCTCTTTCTCGGCCTAAGATACACAGAAATGTCACTGGAAGTAATGTCTATAATTATCAAAAACTTAATTCCAAACGAAGAAAGACTCCTTGAAGAAATGAGTCCGGAACTTTTCTCGGCCCACAAAGCCTTCGAACTTGTAAAAAAAGGATCCTCCTTCCGAGACGCATACGTAGAAGTTGGTGCAAACCTCGACAAGATCAAGATCGATAAATCAAACATCGTAAAAATGCTAAAAGAATCCAAGCACCAGGGAGGAACGGGAAATCTTCAGTTGGGGAAATTGAAGAGAGAATTGAAAAAATTGTAAAATATTTTACCTTTCGTCCTGTCGGTTCTTTCAATACGGACTCATCAGTACCGATCTCATCGGTAGAGGTAGAGGTGTGTCGCTGTGCGACAGTGACCTCTCTTTTTGTTGTCTTCCCACGCTTCGAGAGCGGGTTGGACGGGTACCCTCCGTTGTTTCAATTTGGGAGAACGTCCTCCGAGAGGATCTCTCCCTGTCCAGGATTCATGCCTTACCTGGGATGGCTCTGGTTTTATTCGAACTCGGTTTGAGTTGACCAGAAGGGTACCTGGTTAAGTCGGGTGCGCTGCAAAAATCATTACAGACCTCCTTTCATATAACCTGTGAGATGTTGGCGTTTTCTTGTCAAAATCTCTCACATCTAATGACTCGAGTATTTTTCCACATTTCGCCTCTTTTGTCAACCTCTCGTGCTTGTTTTACGCAAAAAAATGGGCACGTGCCCACTTTTATTAAAATTATATTCATGCTACACATAAACAATGCACACAAAAAACATCACCTACAATAAAGTACCCATCAAAGTCTCAATCCGCTCCGACGCGGACGACTCTGTATTCAATGAAATCTTCATCGAAAGAGATTACAAAGACCTCGAACCAACAATCAAAAATGCAACGAACCAAATAATCGACATCGGAGGACACACGGGAATGTTCGCAATTTACGCAAGAACATTAAACCCAAGCGTTCCAATTACTACTTACGAGCCCTCCCAGGAAAACTTTACAACTCTCAAAGAAAATCTAAAACAAAACCACATCAAAAACATCCAAGCCAAAAACCTCGCAATCTCAGACAAGCAAGGTCAAGCAACCCTTTACCTCAGCGAAGACTCCCACAACCATTCGCTTACAGAAAAAACAAAAAAATCGGACAAAACCCAAATCACACAGACAACAACACTCGATCGCATTATAAAAGCCCAAACAGATCTCGTAAAAATCGACGCTGAAGGAGCCGAATTCGAAATCATAGAATCAGCACCAATAGAAACCCTCCGATTAATCAAAACAATATACATCGAATATCACCAAAATCCTCCAACCCCGCTCACCCAAAAACTCCAAAAAGCCGGATTCCACACCAAAACCACGCCTTCACACTACGACAAATCAATGGGATTTATTCTAGCAACAGCATAGCTAGCATTATTCCGATCCCCAGAACAAAGAACAAAAACTGCAACAATGAATGGGAAATTTTTACTGTTTTATGCATTTCTGGAATCAAATCCGCACTTGCAATATAAACGAAACCACCGGCTGCAAACGGAAGCAAAAACATTGTCAAATTTTCGACATATGAACCTATCAAAAGTGCAACCACGACCCCCAAAACAGCAGTTAAAGCACTGGCGAAATTTAACATCAGGGCCTTAGCCTTTGAAAATCCTCCGGCAATCAAAACTCCAAAATCTCCTATCTCCTGAGGAATCTCATGCAAAACAACAGCAATGGTAGTTGCTATTCCGACATGAACGTCCACTAAATACGCACCTCCAATGACAAGACCATCGATGAAATTATGAACTCCATCGCCAAACAGATTCATCCAGGCAAAAGGATGAGGATGATCGTTAGTCGTAGGAAGATGACAATGCCTCCAATTAATTACCTTTTCTACTATAAACATTACTCCAATTCCCACTAAAACATAACTCGCGATGTCAATACCGAACCCATGCTCTGCAACCGCACGTGGCAGAAGATGAAGAAAAGCTCCACCCAAAAGCGCACCAGCCGAAAAACTGATCATGTAGATCAAAACTTTCCTCAGCCGTTCAATCTTCATAGAAAGAGTAAAAACTCCAATAAGAGAGATCAAACTAACAATAAATACACTTCCAAGAGAATATAACCAAACTTCCATTATTTAGTAGCTTTAGGTAATGTCTTCGCAAATGAATAATAAGTGGCAACTCCTCCGGCAACAAGTGCCAAATAAACACCGAGACCAATACTTGAAAATGAAAAGCCTATGTAAGAGGATACACCAGCCATCTGCTGATAATAAGCAAATATCCACAAAATTGG
>JAACEU010000125.1 GCA_011682355.1 Nitrospirota bacterium
AGAATCGACAACACCATCGGGGTGTAGCTCAGTTGGCTAGAGTGCGCGCTTTGGGAGCGTGAGGCCCAGGGTTCGAGTCCCTGCACCCCGACCATTCAAGACATGGCAGATAAAGAAAATATCGACTCAATTTCCAAAAAAGACTATATTTACTCCATGAGTTCCATTATTCCTAAACTCAAAAAATCAGGTTTGACCGGCAGAGGAGGGGGTGGTTTTCCGACCGGAAAAAAATGGGAACTTGTAAAAAAGGCGGAAGGCAAAGAAAAATACATTGTATGCAACGGTTCCGAAGGAGAGCCGGGAGTGTTCAAGGACGAAGACATTCTGGAAAAATATCCGGAAATGCTGGTTGAAGGAATTGCATTAGCATTAAAAGAAATTCCAAAAAGCAAAGCCTACATTTTCCTAAACAAAGAATATTACAAAAAATTCAAACCAACACTCGCAAAACTTGCCAAAGATCTCCCAATAAAATTCGTCAAAAAGAAAGGCGGCTACCTTTCCGGCGAAGAAACAACCCTCCTAAACGAAATCGAAAAAGCAGAAAATTACGAACCCCGCCTCAAACCCCCATACCCAACGCAATCAGGGCTTTTTGGCTGTCCTACGCTCATAAACAATGTGGAAACTTTTTACCATATTGCCCAAATTGCCAAAAATGAATACAAAAAAACACGCCTCTATTCGATCAGCGGCGACGTAAAACACAAGGGAGTCTACGAATTACCGGAATCTCACACCGCGGAAAAAATCCTAAAAGAAACTGACAATTATCCAGCGCGCTCCTTCTTCGTCCAAACCGGTGGCGGCGCAATTGGCGAAATCCTCCTCCAAAAAGAGCTCAGACAAAAAGTCGAAGGAGCCGGAGCAATCATTGTTTACGACAAAAAGAAAACAGACCCGTTCAAACTAATGCAAAAATGGGCGAAATTTTTCATGGAAGGAAACTGCGACAAATGCGTCCCCTGCCGCGAAGGAATTTACCGAATCCACGAAATGCTGAAGTCAAAAAAATTGGACAAAAAAATCCTCGACGAATTATTTTTTGTAATGAAAGAAACTTCATTTTGCCCACTCGGATCGTGGGCTTATTTACCATTCAAAACCCTATGCGAAAAGTTAAAATTAAAATAAACGGCAAGGCGATCACCGCAGACCAAGGCAAATCTGTCCTGGAAGTAGCTACAAAAGAAGGCATCGATATCCCGGCACTTTGCTATCATCCCGACCTTCCCGTAAAAGCAAATTGCCGACTTTGTTTAATTGAAATCAAAGGAAAAAACGGCCTCCACACAGCTTGCTCCACGACAATAGAATTGGGAATGGAACTCCAAACCGAATCTCCAAAGATAAACCAAGCCAGAGTCACAAACCTCGAGCTGATTTTTGCCCAACACTGCGAGCAGTGCCTGGATTGCGTCCTTTTTCCAAACTGCAAACTCCTCGAACTCTCAAAAAAATACGGAGCCCAATGTCAAAAATTCAAAGACCGAAAAAAGAATCGTCCCGTCTACCAATTCGGTCCATCAATAGTTTTCGATTCACGCAAATGCATTGAATGCCGAAACTGTGTAGATGTTTGTAAAAAAGAAAACATTGGATTCTTCGAAGTTGAGAAAAAAGGAGATTTTCACGAAATAGTTCCGTCCAAAAAACCTGACAAAGACTGCATTTTGTGCGGACAATGCATCACTCACTGCCCGGTCGGAGCCATAGAAGCGGTTGGAGAGTTCGAAGACATAGAAAAACCACTAAAACACAAAGGGAAAACAGTTGTTTTCCAAATAGCCCCATCGATCAGAAGCTCAATCGGTGAGGACTTCGATATGCCACACGGATCGGTGGTCACAGATCAAATAGTTGGGGCAATCAAAAAGCTGGGAGTGGATTATGTTTTCGATGTCTGCGTTGGCGCGGATTACACGACTACAGAAGAAGCAAAAGAACTAAAATCCAGAATCGAAAACAACACGCGGCAGCAAAGCGAACGCGCTTATGAACACAAAACTGAGCGAAGCGAAAACAAAGGCGTCCTCCCAATGTTCACATCATGTTGTCCATCATGGGTAAAGTACGTTGAATTCCATCACCCTGAACTCATACCTCACCTCACAACGGCGAGATCGCCCCACATGATGTCTGGTGGGGTAATCAAAACATACTGGGCTGAGAAGGAAAATATAGACCCCAAAAACATATACGTAGTCTCGATAATGCCTTGCACATCAAAAAAATACGAAATCACACGAAAAGAATTCGAGTTCAACGGCATAAAACCCGTTGACTACGTCATGACTACCCGCGAACTCGCATATCTCCTAAGAATCAAAGGGATTGACCTAAAAAAAGTAAAACCCGTACCGGCAGACAACCCAATTGGTGATCCATCGGGAGCCGGAGTTATTTATGGGGCTTCAGGTGGGGTAATGGAATCCGCTCTCCGCTCCGCTCACGAAATGATGACCGGAAAACAACTCAAAAAACTGGAATTCAAAGAAGTCAGAGGAATGAGAGGATTCAAAACAGCAAACATCAAGATCGGAAACCGAAAACTAAAAGTAGCAATAGCGAACGGAATCGCAAACGCCGAAAAAATAATCCAACAACTCAAAAAAGATCCCAACAAATACGACTACATAGAAATAATGACATGCTTCGGAGGATGCATAGGTGGGGGCGGCCAGCCCATCCCTGTAAACGACGAGATCAGAAAAGCCCGTGCCAAAGCCCTCTACAGCATCGACACAAAAAAGAAAGTAAGGGCCGCCCACAGAAACCCGGATCTCATAAAATCCTACAAAGAATATTTCACCAACAACAAAATCATTCATCATATATTCCATTCATCATTTAACTCTAAGAAAAAAACATGTATAAAACGTCTACTCTGAAACTAAACAAAGTCCAAATCCTCTCGCTCATCAAATTTGCCGCCCTAATAGGAGTCGCAACAGTAGT
>JAACEU010000126.1 GCA_011682355.1 Nitrospirota bacterium
AAATGGATAATATAGTTTTCTTCTCCCGCTTTTTGCTCTTCTTCATCGAATTCTTCAGAAGTAATTAACTTATTTTTGAGTGCGTGTTTGGCAAATTCTATTGTCATGATTTGCATTCCCAGGCATAGGCCTAGATATGGGACTTTGTTTTCGCGTGCGTATTTAGCCGCCATGATTTTTCCTTCGGTTCCTCTGATTCCGAATCCTCCCGGAACTACAATTCCGTCAGCTTTTCTTAATTCTCTCCATGTTTTTTTGTCTTTCTCTTCAAGTTTTTCCGACGAAACCCAGATGAGTTCGAGGTCGCGTTTTTCGTGGAAGCAGGCGATTTTTAGCGATTCGATTACGGAAAGGTAAGCGTCGTCGAGTCCTGTGTATTTTCCAACTAATGCAATTTTGAGTTTAGGTTTTTTCGCTTTAATCATTTTTACAACTTTTTCCCATTCTGTGAGGTTTGGCTTGTTCTTTTTTAGCTTTAATTTTTCTGCAATTATTTCTGTAATTTTATATTTTTGTAGATTTAATGGGACTTCATAGATTGTGTTCACTGTTAATGCCGGGATTACACATCTTTCTTCGACATCACAGAAGAGCGCGATTTTCTTTAGATGTTCTTTCATAACGGGATAGTCCGCTCTTGGCATGACTATGTCCGGATGTATTCCCATTGATCGAAGTTCTCTGACTGAAGCTTGTGTTGGTTTTGTTTTTAATTCTTTTGACGCGGCTAGATATGGCAGGAGTGTCAGATGAATGAAGAGCGTGTTTTCCGGTCCATGTTTGTATCGCATTTGCCTGATTGCTTCCAAAAATGGCTGTCCTTCTATATCTCCAACCGTTCCTCCAAGTTCTACGATCATAATGTCGCATTCGCTTTTTTTGGCGGCTTTGGTGACTTCATCCTGAATTTGATTCGTAATATGTGGGATGATTTGAATTGTTTTTCCGAGGTAAGTTCCTTTTCGTTCTTTGTCCAAAACTTTGCTATAAACTTTTCCCGTAGAGACCGATGACATTTTGCTGAGGCTTGTGTCGATGAATCTTTCATAATGTCCGAGATCGAGATCTGTCTCGCCTCCGTCGTCTGTTACAAATACTTCTCCATGTTGAAATGGGCTCATTGTTCCGGGGTCGACATTAAGATAGGGGTCGAGCTTTTGAGTGAAGACCTTAAGCCCGAGGGATTTTAGCAGTGCCCCTATTGATGCAGTCGCGATGCCTTTGCCTAATGAGCTACAGACACCTCCCGTAACAAAGATGTATTTACACAATTTTCAATGATTTTAAATGCCCTTAACTTCTTTCCAATTTAAATGAAGAGTGAGTGAAGTGCAAGAGTTTATTTGTATCCGATTTTCTTTTTAACTTCTTCGAGGGTTTTGCCGGCTTGTTCTTTGGCTTTTTTATTTCCTTCTTCAATTATTCCATAGACATAATCTTGTTTTGGATAAAGTTCTTGGTATTTTTCTCGAGCTTTGTCGAAGTGGTCGAGGATTTTTGCGAGTAATGCTTTTTTTGCGTCGCCGTAGCCGAATCCGCCTTTGATGTATTTGTTTTCAAGGTCCTTGGTTGCTTCCGGGGTTGCGAGGAGTTTGTAGATTTGGAAGACGTTGCAGGATTTTGGATCTTTTGGGTCTTCCAGAGGGACTGAACTGGTTACAATTCCCATTACTTGTTTTTTGAGAGTTGCGTCGTCTGCGAATATTTCGATTGTATTTCCGTATGATTTGCTCATTTTTTGGCCGTCTGTTCCAGGGACTACTGCGACCTCTTTTTTTATAGATGGTTCCGGAATTTTGAATGTTTTTCCGAAGGTGTTGTTGAATGTTGTGGCTATGTCACGAGTCATTTCGATGTGTTGTTTTTGGTCTTGGCCGACAGGGACCAGGTCCGGTTGGTAGAGCAGAATGTCTGCGGCTTGCAGAATTGGATAATTGAAAAGTCCAACGGTTGCTTCTTTTTTCCCTTTAGCTTGTGCGTCTTTCCAAGCGTGTGCTCGTTCGAGGAATGGCATTTTTACTATGCAATCCAAGATCCAACATAGTTCTGCGTGTTCGGATAAGTCTGATTGTTTGAAGAATACGGTTTTTTTTGGATCAAGGCCCAGAGCCAAGTATGAAACTGCGAGGTCGTATGTTTGTTTTTTCATTTGCTCCGGATCTTTCACAGTTGTTAGTGCGTGCAAGTCTGCTATGAAAAGATATGCTTCATATTTTTCAGCCATTTCTATGTGCTGTCTTATTGCACCAAGGTAATTACCCAGATGTGCGCGACCGCTTGGTTGTACTCCTGATAGAATTCTTTTCATTAGGTGGTAGTTATTGGATCGATGTCGATTTTGATTCCGGGGTTCATTATATCTTCTTTTTCCAGTTTTTCTAATATTTTGTGGATTATTTCTTTTTTTGATTTGGATTTAATGAGGATTATGTATCTGTATTTACCTCTTAATCGCGTTAGGTATGCGGGATAAATGTTTATTTCCAGGTCTTCGGTGAGGTCAAGTTCTCTGGCGTTTTTCCAAAGTGTTCTTTCTATTTTGTCGGCGCGATCTTTACATTTTTGAAGTGATTTTTCTTCTATTAATATTTTTGTGAGTTTTCCGAATGGTGGATATGAGAGAAGTTTGCGCTGAGTTCGTTCGAAGTTGAAGAATTCGGCGTAGTTGTTTGATTTTGTGTGGAGTAGGGAAGTGTTGTCGGGGGAGTAGGTTTGGATTATTACTTTTCCCGGCTTGTCTCCTCGTCCCGCGCGTCCTGAGACTTGTGTCATTAGTTGGAAGTTTCGTTCTGCTGTTCTGAAATCAGGGATGTTTAGGCCGATATCGGAAAGAACAACGCCTACGAGGTTTACTTTAGGCAGGTGCAAACCTTTTGCGATCATTTGTGTTCCAATGAGAATGTCGGCATCGTGTTTTTTGAAAGCTTTATAGATGTCGTGAAAGCCGTGTTTTGTT
>JAACEU010000127.1 GCA_011682355.1 Nitrospirota bacterium
GAGCTCTCCGGAAAAAGAATTTTCCCTTCCATCCAAGAGCTAATTAAGCGCATTCAAAACATTGAGGAAGTCCTAACGAACATCTCTATTCTCTCTTTCAAGAAACGCACGCTTATTGAAATTAGAAAAGGGCGTGAAGATTGGAAAGATCTCTTCTTGAATCTCTTTCTTACGATCGATTACAACCCCTTGCGCGATTACATTTTATCTGAACTAACCGAAGCACAAGAGATTGAAGCTTTGAAGAAAAAACTCGAAGAACTCTGTGCATCCCCCGCGAAATATCCCGATATCTGTTTGTGGTACTTTCAGAAAATCACAACCAAAGAAACCTCTCTGCCCTTTAGCGACAGCGAGGGAAAGAGTCGCTTTTTTGAAGCATTCCTCATTCTACTTAGTCATGCAGAGCAGACAACCGGTCAGCGCGATCTCATCAAAAAAATGCATCAAATTCTCACAAAAAATCGCTACAGCGTCGTGCGGATGATCATGAAAGAAGCCACAATTACCGATGTGAAAGAGTTTCTTCTCCTTGCCACAAAGTGCCACTCTCTCTCTGATCACGATATTAAAATTCTCTACTCTCTTGCAGAGGTCGCCCATCCAAAACTCGTCAAAAAAAGGAAAACGAGCGAAGAAGAGTTTGTCATCTGGACCACTCAAGAAGGATACAACTCCTTGCAAGAAAAGATTAAACAAATTGCAACTGTTGAAACCGTACTCAACGCAAAAGAAATTGCAACAGCCCGTGGGCACGGAGACCTTCGTGAAAACGCCGAGTTTAAAGCCGCTCTCGAACGTCGTGACCATCTACAAACTGAACTCAAACGGCTTTCCGATCAACTTAATCAATCACGCATTATCACAAAAGACGACATCGCAACGAATGCTGTCGGCATTGGAACCATCGTCGAATGCCAAAACGCAAAAGAAGAAAAGATCGCTTTCACAATCCTCGGTCCTCAAGAAGCCGACCCCGAAAAGCACATTCTTTCCTTCCAATCAAAACTTGCTCAAAGTATGGTTGGACGAAAAGTTGGTGATGCTCTAACTGCACAGGGAGAAGAGCTTAAAATCACCGCCATACTTAGTTATCTTACATAAAGAGGCAGAAATGGAACTCGTCATTGCTAGCAAAAATGTGCATAAAATCCGCGAGTTCCGCAGCATGTTAAAACCCCTTTCTCAACTCGACGTCTATTCCTTACTCGATTTCCCCTCCTATACCCCACTCCCAGAAACCGGCACCACCTTCGAAGAAAATGCATCTGCAAAAGCTACCCACGCCGCAAAAACCCTAGATAAAATTGTCATCGCCGACGACTCAGGCATTGTTATTCTTGCTCTTGACGGCAAACCCGGCATTAACTCCGCCCGCTACGCCGGAGAAAATGCCACAGATAAAGAGAACCGAGAGAAACTCCTCAAAGAAATGGCCCACCTCAAAGACTCCGAGCGGGCCGCCTACTATGAATGTTGCATCGCCGTTGCCACTCCTGAAGGACAAACAAAAGTCGTCCGCGGCCTCTGCGAAGGAGAGATCCTCCTCACCGAACGCGGAAACCTCGGCTTCGGCTACGATTCCCTCTTCATCAAATACGATTACAGTAAAACCTTTGCTGAAATGAATGAAGAGACCAAGAACCGCATCTCCCACCGTCGCAAAGCCATCGAAAAAGTTCTTCCCTACCTAGAATCTCTGTGCAATACCGTGCATTCTTAATATCTCATCATTGCGTCTGTTCTTCAACTGCTATATCTTCTTGAGGCGTATCAATAATCTCAGCATTATGGGTCAGATCTGAAACCGTTATCATTATCCTTTTTTGACTTTGCTGTATAGCGACACGAAACTTCACGTCAGTTTTTAAAGAAAAAGGAAGAGATTTAATGTCTGTAAAGCCTGTCTCGTCCGTCAATTTAAAAGGAGAAACTACACTACAAGATACCATCACGCTTTGAATTTCTCCATCAGCATTCTTTTTTAGACTTAAATTAAATACTGGTTTTCCTTGAGAAAGGAGAAATCGCAGACGGTTATCTGTTATATTTGCAAATTTCTCTGCAATCAGATTTGTAATATAATTTGATATTGCTAAATTAGCTGCGTTTGGAGTTGTTTGAGTGCAAATATTTTGAATTAAATTAAACCAGTTTACATTTTTTTTCTGAAATTCTTTTAATTCGGTTTTCTTTTGCTTCAAATCATTTATAATAGCTACTGGAATCTCATCCCCTAATTTTGAATAAAATCGCATTCTTATTTTTAGGCCATGAATAGAATTTCTTAATTTTACAATTTGTGGAAATAACCCTGCTTCTAAGGCTTCAAATGCTTTGTTCACGCGTGCTTTACCTTCCACTTTATTTCCATCAAATACACCGCGTTTCCCTTCGTTATCCCACTCTATATGAAAATTCGATCTTGAAATGTCTCTAATAAACCCGGTTGTTTTTCTCCTTTCATTAGGATGTTTTGCCATTTCCTCCTGCAAAGTTCCCTGAATAATTTCTATCGTTGCTTCTTCAATAGATCTCCTTGTTTCTTCGAAAAATATTTCATCCTTCTTCTTAAGAAGTTCTACACACTCAGTTTTAAATCTCGCTTCTATGTCTTCCGGTGTCTCCGGCTCAACAACATCTGATATTTCAGAAGAAACGCTTTTGGTATCAGTCCCAAGCTCCTCTTTTGCAACGCTATCTGCTTTTTGAGGCGTTGGATTTGAACGACTTTGAATCAACCGACAAGCGAGCCAAGCCCAACCTATTACAGGGACTAATAGAGCCAAACCAACCTCAAAAAACGAAATCCCCACCCGTGCCGTTTTTTGGGCTGTCTTATCAGAAGCTTTATCCCCACCCTCTTTTACGGATTGGGATATATGGGGTGATTTACCAAGTCTATATAGTGGATCCACAATTAATACCTTACTATCTTATTATTTATAATAT
>JAACEU010000128.1 GCA_011682355.1 Nitrospirota bacterium
CTTATGGCAATTCTCATTATCCCAATTCACAATAGCGACCCCGTCTTTCGGCAAAGCGGCGAGAAGTTCGGCCTTTGCACAAATAGTGTTTTCGATACTGCCAAACAAAGAAAGGTGCTGTTCATTTATTCCGGTCAAAATCCCAATTCCGGGATTAACAATCTTACAAATATCATCAATTTCTTTACGTTTATATGCCCCCATTTCAACAATAAAAACCTCGGTTTCTTCATCGATATCACTCAAAACTGTCCTGGCCACACCAATATCAACGTTTACGTTTTTAGGAGTCTTGACGACTTTGAATTCATTCTTCAGAATATCGTACGAAAATTCCTTGGTAGAAGTTTTCCCATAACTTCCGGTAATTCCAATAACTTTCAGATCTTTTAATGACTTAATCTTTCGAGAAGCCTTTCGAATCACATGTCCTTTCACAAATTTAAATGGAATTCCTACCAATAGAACAATCGCAGAAACCAAAAACGGTCGGACAATCTCAAGAGACAGAAGTGTCCAAATAAAATTATCAAAATATATAAACGCAGAAATCTCCGCCACATAAACACCAAAAACAATCATCATCATCCGGAAAGTCCGTTTAGGACGATAGAGTTTCTTGGTCTTCAATCCATACCCGATCATCAAAAGTGTAAAGAGCCCAAGTCCATCAACGCTCCACACATCCAAATTATACA
Organism: Nitrospirota bacterium; assembly: GCA_011682355.1. GTDB lineage: Bacteria > Patescibacteriota > Gracilibacteria > UBA1369 > LOWO2-01-FULL-3 > JAACEU01. The sequence continues at coordinate 699 of JAACEU010000128.1, forward strand.
TCGGTAAAAACAGAACAATGATAAGAGCAAAACGAACCAAATTAGTCCATGAAAGAAGCAGGCTCATCCCTTTCGAGGTCCGCAAAAAATCCCTCATCCGATCCACACGATATTCCTTCAGTTGCCAGAAATAGCTCAAACCAAGCACTTCACGAATACTACTCAAAAACCAAACTCCAAATACTAGTAAATATATATTGTCCAACCAATTATCCATTTATATGTTTTTTAACTTTTTCCGCTAAAACTTCCGGCATTTGCAAGTGCAAACCATGTTTGCCGTGCTCAATAATCTCAACAGTCGAATCTTTAATCCGTTTTCCCATAATCTTAGCATCAGCAACGGGAACATAACTATCACGATCTCCCCAGATAATATGAGTTTTTACCCGAATATCATCCAAAAGGTCCTTCAAATCTTCATCTATAACATTTTTAAAAGTTTTCTTCATAGTGCCGGTAGCGTGCTCGTAGTCATGAGTCCCAGCCGCTTTGTATACAACCTTTTTGAAAAATGTTTGAACACTTTTCAACCTAAAAAGACCCAGAACAAACTTCCCAACTTTTGCCATCCCCTTCAAAACCCGCACCCTCATACTTGGAGGTCTCTTGATCCCGGCCGCACCCACCAAAAATAATCTCGAAAATACGTCTATCCTCGCCGTACACATTTTGATAGCTATCCTTCCCCCAAAAGAATGCGCAACAACTATAGGCTTAACCAGTTTTTTCTTCTTCATGTATTCCTCAACCCACTGCGCATAATCGTGCACATACCAAGGCCTGTCGGGAGCCGATTCATCTCCAAATCCGGGCAAATCAGGCACAAAAAGCTTATATCGCTTCTTGTCGAAACAACGCACAAATTCCTCCCAAGATTTTTTCGAACCACCCCATCCGTGTAAGACTAAAATATTCATATAAAATACTTACTCAAGCGAGAAACAGACTACTGAAATATGGCAACTTATGCAAATTAGACCGACCATGAAAGTCGTCACCGACGACGTATTGACCCGCATAACAAATTGTGGCAAAATCCACAGGAAAAACATAACCTCGCATACGGTGGACGTGAGCAAAACTCTTACATTTAGTGTTGCGCCTCTAATAGATCAAACAACGGGGACTAATGAAAGATATATTTTTGAAGGTCCGGCAAAGTTTGATGGTATTGAGGTGAAATCTGATATCAAAGGAACCGTTGAGTTCATGAGAATTGATGAAGGATTTAATGTTTCCGTTCAAAATATGGAAATTAAAGTGGGGCTGAATTGTGAAAAGTGCCTAAAACCAATTAGCCAAACTGTAAAAATCGCTCATATAGAGAAGAATTTTTTATTACACGAACCGGAAAAAATAAATGACCTAAACGATTTATATCTGGTAGAGACAAAACATATGACAATAGACCTGACAGAAGCGCTAAGACAAGAAATAATCTTGCATTTCCCAGCAGTTCAAGTATGCTCTACGGGCTGTAAAGGGATTTGCCCGAAATGCGGGACCGATTTGAACAAAAAGAAATGTAAGTGCAAAATCGAGACAGAAGAAGATACGAGCCACAAACCCCTTGCAGGATTAAAAAAATTATTAAAATAAAGTTATGGCCAAGCATCCGGTACCAAAAAAGAAAACCGCAAAAGCTACCACCAGACAAAGATATGGAAGCTTTAAAACAAGCGTACTAAGAAAACTTTCAAATAGAGTTAATCTTGTTGACTGTCCTAATTGCGGAGCGAAAGCTCAAGCGCACACAGTTTGCCACGAATGTGGTCAATACAAAGGACGTCAAGTTATAGATAAGCAAAAGAAAATCGATAAAATCACCAAAATAAAAGCTTAACATTATGGCTAGCTATAGACACCTAGCCCGAACTTGCGTAATGCAAACTCTATTCTCGGTCGAGTTCAGAGAAGATAACGCAAAAGAACTTCTCGATAGAATTTTAGAAGAATTTGCTCCAAAATTGACGGAAAAAGATTTTGCATATGATACACTTGCAGGTGTATTGAAAAACCAAAAGAAAATCATAAAGATAATTCAGAAATTTGCCCCTCAATGGCCGGTAGAAAAGATTGCACGTGTAGATAGAGCAATTTTGGAGATAGGAATTTACGAGATAGTTTTTACCGAAGATGTTCCGCCGGTTGTGGCGATAAATGAAGCGATCGAAATAGCGAAACATTTTGGTGACGACAATAGTCCAAAATTTATCAACGGCGTTCTCAGTAGCGTTATGAAAGAATAT
>JAACEU010000129.1 GCA_011682355.1 Nitrospirota bacterium
AGGACGAACCCCTTTTTCCAGATTTATAAAAGTTGGACGAGACATATCCAACCTTCGGGCAAGTTCTTCCTGAGACATACCAAACTTTCTTCGAAGAGTTTTTATATCTATAGGTTTATTCATTTTATTTAAATTTATTTAAGTTTCTTATTTTCCTCCTGCTTCGGTAAATAATTATCCTTTGAGATCACACTTCGCCCAAGCTCTTTTTCCGTTTCCTCCCTCGCTTTTCCTGCCACTCCTCCACCTCGTTTAGCCACCTTTTTATTTGCCGGCATCCCCTTTGGTTCTTCGTTTTGTGAAATTTCTGTTGTCACTTTCTCACCAAGCATCGTAAAAATCAGCTCCAGATCGGTCATATTGTCTCGTAAATTCGCTTTCGATTTGCCAGGGATATCTTTAAGTTTTTTATATTCACTCGGAGTCATACCAAAAGTTGCCCTGGAAATTTCCGCGGTCAAAATAGAATAATCCTTTTGGTGTTCAATACCCCGCCCCTTCCATTCATCAGTGAGATTTTGGCGAATCGCCATCCCCCGTAAACGTTTATCAATCCAGGCTTTCGGATATCCTTTTTGCTCGTAAATAACCTTCATCCGTTCTTGGGCAAGTTCAGGATTTTCGATTTCATCAAGCCTTTCCTTCCCAACTTCCGCAAGCCACATCTTGAAGGGTTCAGCCTTTTTGCTTGGAATTGACTGAATAAGACGAAAAGCATTTTTGGTATTAACACAGTCAGTGAGTCGAGATTTCCCATCAGGAGCTTCCAATTTCAACTGTACCCAAATTGGGGACAGTTGAAGCTCTACAAACTCTCTCTGCTTCACCTTTCCCCAATACTGCCTTGGCGTCGGACTTTCCGTGAGTGCTTCCACGATATCCACAATCGATATAGTGCTTTTGAATATGAAATTTCTAAACAACATCCGCAAACTCCTCAGAATCGAACAGTGGTACAAAAACCTCATCATTTTTCTCCCACTACTTTTACCTTCAACCACAAACCTATATTCCCCAACCCAATATATCGTCGGGTTCTTCGGATTTTGCATGATCTCATCAGTCACATACATAATCAACGACTGGATAGATAGAAAAAAAGACGCCCTCCACCCCACCAAAAAATTCAGACCGCTAGCTTCGGGAGCAATATCCCCAAAAACAGCCACGCTCACAACAATAATTCTAGCAATCCTCGTAACACTTTCCGCCCTCTACCTCGGCACCTTTTTCGGAGCTGTCGTCGGAACCTACTTCGTAGTCACAAATGCATATTCGTTCGGCCTCAAAAACATCCCACTCCTGGACATCCTCATCATCGCCGGAAATTTCGTACTAAGAATGATGGCGGGACTACCACATTTCCCAACCATAGATCTCCTCCCCTACTTCTCCTTACTTTTTGGAATAATAGTAATCTTCCTAACCCACAAACGAAGAAGCGACATCAAACTTCTTAGAGAAAAAGCCTCAAAACACAAACCGGTACTCAGATTCTACAGCCGCAGAAACAGCTACATCTTCCGCCAAATCGGCTACATCATCATCCTCCTCGCATTCTACAAACTCTTCACACTAAACATCCTCACAGAAGTACAAATCGCGGCAACACTCCTCCTCCTGCTCACAACAAGCATCCTTTTCTCACGCAACCCTCACCTCACAATAAAACCTCACTACTTATTCAAAAATCCACTGTGGGACACGGCCCTCATAATGAATATAGTTGTGATTGTATTCTAAAGGGCGAGGCAGGGGTTACTGTTCACTTACAATATTTTTTGAGTTCTGAGAAATTAGTTTTTATATGCTCAAGAATCCATTGAGTTTCCGTCCCCTTCCTCCCACAATGATTCTTGCCATAAACAAGGAGTATTTTGATATCACCGGTATTATTACATAAACAAAAAACAGCTCGATTCCCTGAGCTCTTTGACGAAACATTAGTTCCTGCCACCCTAAAATCTAACTTAAAAATTCCCACTCCATCTTCTTGGGAGAATTTCAAATTATCAATTAGATTAGTACTTTGGAATTTATAGCAACGCTCAAGAGTAGAAATAATCGTCTTCTTTGTTTCAATCCATTGTTTTACTTTATATTTTTTTAAAAAATCTTTGCAATAATACTTCTCGGCACAAGAAGAAAATCCCACAATAAAAGAAATATCTTTAATAAACATTTTCCGGTGATTCCATGTTAATAAGTTCATATGGGATAATCTCCCTAGGCTTGCACATTGCCCAAGGAATCTGTCGATGCGTAAAATCTACAATTTCCTGAGTACTAGCTTTTTTCCATTTTTTACAAACAGCTTTAACAATTTTTTTCTCATTATCATCCAAAATATCGCCATCTGGTTGTTCTACAAGAGAAATCATGATCGCCTTGCCTTTTTTTTCTGCACAGACCGATTCATCCTCATCAATAAGATCAAAAAACTCAATCGCTACTGGACCTTGACCAAGCCTGCAATATTCAAAACCTGAAATAGGATTTAAAAATTTGTAATAATTGGCAAAATCACAAAGATAAACTAATTTTGCCAATTTTGTCTTAGTAATTTTCCCATCCACATCTGCTCCAAATTTTATACATTGCAAAACAAGATTGTGAAACTTACGAAACGACCTTTCACTAAAGCCTTGAGCATCAACCTTAGCATCAACCTTCAACCCTTCATCAAGTATAATCTCAACTGGGATATCAAATATCTCAGATATCTTCCTCAGTTCTTTTAGAGTAATATCACGTTCCCCTTTTTCTATTGCAACAAGAGTAGGACGTGACATCCCAAGCTTTTTGGACAAATCTTCTTGGGAAAGACCCGCAGATTTGCGTAACTTTACAATGAGATTTTTCATAGGAATGAAGATAAGGATTAAAATACAATTGTATCTTAATCCTCTGGCTCCGCATCGTCAACATGTTTTACATTTAGAGGCAT
>JAACEU010000130.1 GCA_011682355.1 Nitrospirota bacterium
AAATTTCTTCCGGCAAGGGTACCCGTGTATGGCAGGAAAACGATGGGAAAAGGTAAAGATGAATCCATTGAAGAATTGGTTGTTGATGTTATCAATAGCCAGACCTTAAAAAGAGCAGATTTTTTCTATTCTTTGCACATATATCGAACAATAGAAGAAGAAGGGCTAAAGCTAAAAGACGCTTCTTCGGCAACCTTTTTCCAATACTATTTCCCAAGGGCAAAAGTTTATTGGGCTTATCCTGATTATTTGGACAAGGATGAGGAATTCAGCAAGTTCAAGGGATTGTGTCAAAAGTATAAAGTTGGTCTTTTTGAGATCGGGGAAGGAGAAGATAAAAAAGGAAAGGTGGTTGACATAGCCATATCTACTGTTTCGCTTATTGATAATATTTTCGAAAAGTTCCAGTTGGCAATATCGCCAATCCAAAAATATATAGAAAAAAGTCACAAAGATAAACGCTTGATAGAAGAGATCAATAATAAGATTTACAAAGAATTAGATCATCATATAGAAGAAACGAATAAATATCTAATTTACTATCCTGAACCTGAGTATAAAAGGAGGGAAATTAGCGAAAGGATTGAAGGCAGGAATATCAGCCTGACATTAATTGACAAATTAGGCGAAATTGAAAACCTGAGCTATAAGAAGCACTTACACGATTTAGGTGCTAAATATAGGACTCTCATAGAAGACGATTACGCTATTGCTTTAGGCTTGATAAAAAAGCTCTGGAACGCTAATGGGTTGGAATATCCAGAGTTTCAGAAAGATTTTGAGCCTGTATTACTCCTTAATCCCAGGTATAGGGATCATTTCTTACACCAGCTTCACGTATTTCTTTTAGGCTGCTACATCATTGATAAGCTGTATAACGATGAATCAATTTCAGCATTTGAACAAAAATTTGGAAATCCAATTGAAGATATGTGGCTATTCGCCTCAAGTTACCACGATTATAACTATAATATCCAGAATTATGACAAATGGATAAACACCTTTTTTGAAAAAACCCTTTTTCTTAATGAGAATCCATCCCGTTTAAAATTGGATGAATGTTACGTGAAAGAAGATTATATGTTTAAGACAAAGGAATTATGTGAGGCTTTTGGTCTGAATGTCGACAAAATAACGTTATTATTTTTTTACGAAAAAATAATCAATAAAAAGAATCACGGTCTCTTAGGCGCATTATCTCTGCTAAAATTATTTGATCAAAATTATCCACCAAAAATAAAGAGGGAATCACTTATAAAGGCGGCTAGAGCCATCGCTTTGCATGACGAAGATATTTGGAAACATTTCTCTGGAAGAAGCGAAGGTGACTTTTCTCAAAAGAAGGCTTTGGAAAAGTTGGAATTTAAGGATGACCCTCTGTCTTTCTTATTAATTTTTTGCGACACACTTCAGGAGTGGGGCAGAGTGGGCCGAGACTACGAAGAAACGGAGGCAAGATTAGATGATGTTGGTTTTTCGGATAACCTTATGTGGGTCAATATTTCAGTGAGAGATGAAGGCGCGTTTAATGATAAAAAGAATGAAATCGATAGGGTGAAGAAATTTTTACTCGATAAGAGATTCAAGATTACATTGAGTACTCGAGAAGGTTTAGGCTCAAATATTGTTGACAGATTTATGGAAGGTGAATGATAAGCATGAAATTTGATGGTTGCAAGAAAAAATGGGGTCCTGAATTATAATCAGAAATGGCAGAGGAATTATGTCTGACCATTTGGATTTATTGGTTTGTTTTTTATTGCATTTTAGTTTCGAGATCGAACGCCGTTTACAATAAAGCTGAAAGGAAACAAAAAAGCATGGCCTGAAAAAGCCAAGCAAAATGCCCATGTCACAAAACGAATTGGTGGATTTGCAATATGCAAAAGAACTCTTAGAAAACCCGGGGCTGGCTGCAAGAATCACCGATGCATTGGGAATAGCTATTGATAAAGGGTTTGAGCTTCTGCCAGCCCAATGGTCAGATGTGGTTCAGCAGGCTACAAAAGAATCATTGCGCAAGGCATTGGAATTTGCGGTCATGACCATGGATGATCGGTCAAGGGTATCTTCTGGGAGTTTTTTGCACAAAATGCTTGCTGCAACTTCCGGTGCAGTAGGTGGCGCCTTTGGTCTTCCAGCACTTACGGTGGAGTTGCCTGTCTCAACAATAATCATGCTCCGTTCTATTGCCGATATCGCGTGGAGCGAAGGTGAAAAGATCAAAACGCTGGAAGCAAAGTTGGCTTGCCTGGAGGTTTTTGTCCTTGGAGGAAAATCACCCGGAGACGATTCAACGGAGACCGGGTATTTTGTGATGCGGGCTGCTTTTGCCCGCGAGGTTTCCGAGGTCGCCAAATACATAGCGGAAAAAGGGTTGGCCGAGGAGGGTGCTCCGGCAATTGCAAGGTTCATTACCACAATTACATCCCGTTTTGGAGTAAACGTTTCTGAGAAAATCGCTGCACAGGCCGTTCCTCTGATTGGAGCAGCAGGAGGTGCATTGATAAACACGATTTTTGTAGATCATTTTCAGGACATGGGCCGGGGTCATTTTATTATACGCAGGCGTGAGAGGGTTACGGGCTTGACGAGGTTAAACGTCAATACGAGAAACTGTGATTAGCAAGGGCGGGGCAGCCCTGAATAAAATAAGTTATTCTGTGTCTGGGTTCGATGCAAGACAATGGTTTTATCTTTCCCTGGGAAGAAGCCATGCCTTAAAGAAGGGGTTGACGAACCTGATTTCCTTCCCTCTTTTGAACAGAATATTGATATCAATCATCCGTACACCATCGTCTCGGAACGTTCGGAACGCTTAGGCTGACGGCCTGATTAAAGGCCAAGTGCTCGCTTAAGGTTGGAATCAGGTCAAAACGTTCTGCGGTTAGGCCAGGGGTTTGGATGTTATGGGCATAAGTTTGAGAGT
>JAACEU010000131.1 GCA_011682355.1 Nitrospirota bacterium
ACCTCCTAAAAAAACAGGGAGAAGTGGTGGCAGTCACAGGAGACGGCGTAAATGACGCACCTGCCCTCAAACACGCCGACGTGGGCATCGCAATGGGTATAAAAGGGACTGAAGCCACAAAAGAAGTCGCTGACATGGTTCTCAAAGACGACAACTTCTCAACAATAGTAAACACAATAGAAGAAGGCCGACGCATCTACCACAACATCCTAGCCTTCATCAAATACATGCTCTCCGCCAATTTCGACACCATCATGGCGGTCGGCCTCCTCACGATCATGGGCTTCCCTCTCCCTGTTCTAGCCCTCCAAATCCTATGGATCAACATCGCCACAGACGCCCTCCCCGCCCTCGCTTTGGGCCAATCCCCCACCCCACCGGGAATAATGGAAGAAAAACCGCACCCAAAACAAGAACGCATCTTCAAAAAATTCTTCGGCTTCATATTGGTCGCCGTAGTTTTCCAAACATTCGCCAACCTCGCCATATATTTCTACGGTGCGAACATCGACGCAACCACCGGCATAGATCTCTCAGCTCTCAGCGAGCCATCCCACGCCCGAACCCTCGTATTCACTCAAATCGTAATGTTCGAGCTCTTCTTCGTCTTCGTCTGCAAAGAAGAAAGATCCGTCAGCGTCAAATCCCTACTTTCCAACAAATCCTTAATAGGAGCGGTAATCCTCTCATTCATTCTCCAACTTTTGATGATCTACACGCCATTCATGCAAAATATATTCAAAACCGTACCTCTCTCACTCACCCACTGGATCGTAATAATCGCGCTCGCCTCCACTTCACTCCTCGTCCCAAAAACCCTCCGAATCTTCAGAAAAATCTTCAGTCACTAAAACCCCTTTACTAAAAAAGAATTCTGTTATATAAGTAACCCTTATATTATATTCATATGTCACTAGAACAACCACAACAACCGGAAAATGAAGAAACAGCCAAAAATGCATTAGAAATGGCTGGATTTCAAATTGGAGAAAAAGTAGCAATTCCATTCCCGGAAAATCACCCAACCGGTGAATGGAAAATTACAAGATCAACCACTCTAACAATAGAAGGAAGAGAACTCTCTGCCGCAATTATCCACAACCCCAATTCATCAAGCCGCATAACTGTGACTCTGGAAGAACTTTGTAGCGTAAACCCGGATCCGCTCTACGACAAACAATTTAGCTCGTATAATGAAACATTAATTCCAAACATTGGAGAACATTTAACTGATAACAAAATAATCCATCTAAATAAAATAGTTAATGGAAAAGAAGAAAAAATAACTTGTGGAAAAATCACAAATGGAGCAATAAAAGTGGGCAAACGCATCGAAACCACTCGCTTAAATCCCTCAAGCACAGTCACAAAAATCACCTTAGAAGGAAACAGATACAAAATAACAACAGCAAGAAACGGCTCAATCTACTACTTCGATCCCTCAGAATCAATCGACAACAACAACGACAATCAAATCGAAGAAGGTCCTGAAATTGACGAAGATCTTACAAAAGGAAAAATCATTTTCTTCAACAAAGAAAAAGGTGATCAAAAAGAAAAAATAATCATGGGAATAATAAATCACACAATAAAAGTGGGAGAAAGAATAAAAGCCTCACTACTTAGCCAGCCAACATCAATAGTCACAGACATCACTTTGGAAGAAAACAAATACAAAATAACAACGGAAAGTGGCTCAATCTACTACTTCGATCCCTCAGAATCTCTTCCCGCACTCCAAACCGATTAGAAACCACATCCATTGAAGATTCCGCATAAATCCATTATCTTAATACCATATGAGATTCGACATACTTACAATTTTTCCAAACATCTTCGACTCTTACCTGAAAGAGAGCATAATCAAGCGTGCAATTAAAAATAAGCTCATCAAAATTCATATACACGACATCCGCGATCACACAAAAGATAAGCACAAAAGAGTCGACGACGTACCATTTGGAGGAGGAGCCGGAATGGTGATGACTCCCCAACCACTCGACGATGCTATTACACACATAAAAAAAAAGAACAAAGGCCCCGTGATTTTCCTAACACCCCAAGGAAAAACATTCACACAAACAAAAGCGGAAAAATTCGCCACAAAAAATCAGGACCTCATACTAATCTGCGGAAGATACGAAGGGATTGACCAAAGAATCCGCGACCTCCACGTAGATCAAGAAATCTCCATCGGAAAATTCGTACTAACGGGTGGAGAACTACCGGCAATGGTGATGTTAGACGCCATTTCTCGCCTTATCCCGGGCGTTCTCGGCAAAGAAGAAAGTCACCAAGAAGATTCATTCTCCGCCAAGCTAAACAGAAAAAAAGAATACCCGCACTACACACGCCCGGCCACTTTCAAAGGAATGGAAGTTCCGGAAGTTTTGCTCTCCGGACATCACAAAAAAATCGAAGACTGGCGTAAAAGCAACACGCGGTAGCGCAGCGAACGCGCCGCGACCTAAGGCTCGTAGAGTCAGTTCCCGGGCACCCGCAGGGTCGGGACAGGGGAGCGTAGCACGAAGGCCCGAAGGGTTATGCCGCTGGCCCCCGTCAGGGGAGCGGCACAAAGCGAGTTCCTTATCCCACCTTATGCAAAATATCCTCATAAAAACAGCACTAGTAATCCTCTCCGCTACTCCATTAAGCCTAATTTTGATAAATAGACTCAGCAGAATTTTCTCAAAATTCAATCCAAGACTGGGAGAAACTACTTCGATCTGCACAAACGTCACAGGAACTCTCACAGAAAACCACCTCACTGTCAGAACTTTTTTTTACGATAAATACAAAGGCAAAATAAAAGACAATAGCAGATTTATAAAAATTCAAGACATAGTAAAAGAAAAAGAACCAATGCTCGTTGGAAAAAAAGAACTCCTAAAAGACGATGTATTCAGATTCATAGC
>JAACEU010000013.1 GCA_011682355.1 Nitrospirota bacterium
AAGCAAAACCGATTTTGAATACGAGGTTATTTTTTGCGATAACAACTCTCGTGATGAAAGCCTGGATTATTTGAAAAAAGCTGCGCAGAAGAGAGATATTGTCCTCACAGAGCCTGGGAAAAACCTTGGTTATGGTGCGGGAATGAATTATGCGGCACGGGAAGCTAAAGGAGAATATATTTTGATTCTAAATGCCGACATAACCGTTGATGCTCATACTTTGCAGAAGCTTGTCGACTACTTGGAGGGACATAAAGATGTCGGGATGGTTGGCCCGAAACTTATGTACCACAACGGAGAAGTTCAAAAATCATGCAGACGACATTTCAATTTCCTTGATCTATTTATAAAAAGAACTTTTTTGCGAAAAATCTGGCCATTCAAAAAGAGATATGAGAATTATTTGATGGAGGATTTCAATCATATGAGTACGCAGGAGGTGGATCTCATTACCGGCGCATTTATGATGATGCCGATGGATGTTTTCCAAAAAATAAACGGTTTCGATGAGAGGTATTTCCTGTTTATGGAAGATTTTGATTTATGCCGAAAAGTGCAGGAAGCAGGCTACAAGGTCGTCTATTATCCTGAGGCGATTGCCACCCATTACCACAAAAGACTCACTCAGGGTTCGCTTTGGAAATTAGTATTTAATAAGGTTTCCTGGTATCACCTGGCAAGTGCTTTCAAATATCATTGGAAATGGAAAGGTAAAAAATAATATGAATCCGTTTTTTCTACATATAGCTATTATTACGGTTCTTGATGTTGCCGGGAGTTTAGCCGCAAAGTACTACAGCCTGGGCAAAAACCCTCTTTTGCTAGTGGCAACCTTTTTGCTTTTTGGTGGTGCCGGTCTCGTATTTGCAAAATCTCTAAAGTACGAGGGCATGGCAATCACAAACGTGCTGTGGATCGCTTTTTCAATTATCTTTATTACCTTGATTGGTTATATATATTTCAAAGAGACCATAAGCGGAATCCAGATGGCTGGGATAGTGGTGATTACTTTGGGGCTGGTGATGATAAATTTGAAGTGATTTATTTTCGTTTCGCTAATTGGCGGATCACTTCCGGATACCATTTCTTTTCGAGGGCTTGGACGCGGTCTTTTAAGTCTTCGACTGTGTCTTCTACGTAGACGGGGCAGGTTTTTTGGAGAATGATTGGGCCTGTGTCGACGCCTTCGTCCAGATAGTGGATAGTCATTCCTGTTTCTTTGTCGCCTGATGCTAGAACGGCTTCGTGGACAGATTGGCCGAAGAAATCTTTGCCGGCGTATTTTGGAATGAGTGCGGGATGAACATTTATAATTTTGTTGCGAAATTTTTCGATAAATTCTGATGTGAGGATTCGCATATATCCTATTAGGACTATCAAATCGACTTCGTATTTCTCTAGTAACTCTGCGACTTTTTGATCGAATTCTTCGCGTGTTCTGTTGGCGGTCTTTACCCAAATTCCTTTGTATCCTTGTTCGCGGGTTCTTTTTAGAGCGTATGCATTTTTCTTATCACTAATTACACATGCGAGTTCGATTCCCGGCATCTCCCCTGCTTTCATTTCATCGATGATTGCTTGTAAATCAGTTCCTTTTGTTGATGCTAATACTGCGATTCTAAACATAAGTCGTTGGTTAGCCCCGCTGTCAGCGGGGGGGGTGGTTATAATTCTCTGGTAATTCTTAATCCCAGTTTTTTCTTTACTCTGTTTCCCGTTGGCGTGATGGCAAGTCCTCCAAGTGCGGTTTCTTTGATTGTACGTGGCATTGTTCTGCCAATATCTCTTGCGGCACGTACTACTTCATCAAATGGTACGTAACTTTGAACTCCGGCCATTGCCATATCGCTTGCGCCGATTGCATTCATACATCCGATTGCATTTCTTTTTATACATGGGACTTCGACCAGGCCGGCAAGTGGATCACATGCAAGTCCGAGATAGCTTTTGAATGCTATTGCTGATGCGTCAAAACACTGTTCAGGAGTTCCGCCTCTCATTTCTGTGAGACCTGCCGCTGCCATCGCAACTGCCGACCCGACTTCTGCCTGGCATCCTCCTTTTGCGGCTGAGATTGTTGACCCTTCTGCAATTATCAGTCCGACCGCTGAAGCACAAAACAATCCGCGAAGTAATTTTCGCTTTCCGGCTTTGAAATGTTCCGCAGAGCTAAATAAAACTCCCGGTACTACTCCTGCGCCGCCCGCTGTTGGGAATGCCACAATTCGCCCCATCCGTGCATTTTGTTCTGATACTGCGAGAGCATATGCCATTGCTCTTATTGTTACCTTATTCCCCATCATTCTCTTTAGATTTTTCAGGGATTCATAAATTTTTTGAGCGTCACCGCCGCTAATTCCCATTATTGATTTCTTGTTGGATTTGATTCCTGTTTTTACGGCTTTGTACATAAAATCCCGTGTTAACTTCATCTTGTTTCTGATTGTGCTTATTGCGTTCCCCGATCTTTGTGATTCATAAAGTTTTGCAATTTCAGAAATTGGTACGTTATGCCGTTTTGTAAGTTTGATTAACTCCTCTGCTGTTTGAAAATGGTATTTCATATTATTGTTTTTCCAGTTTAGAAAGTGATCGAATGAAGTCGACGTGTTTTGTAGTTTTTTCGAGCTCTATTACTTCGGGAAGTTTTATTCTGCGCCCTCCCATGTGAAGAATACTTAAGGTTTTGCCTTTGTAAGTTCTTTGTTCTACATCATGAACCCTTATTCCTTTTAGAGCATCAACCTTTGCTTTTAATTCCGGAACTACTGTTTTGTTTTTGTCGTGCTGTACCACTAATGAAAGGTATTTCCCCGCTCTTCCTCTTAGGTGAATATTAAAATTGTCGATTTTTAAAATTTCAATTACTCCCCCTCCGACCGAAGATCCTATCACTGACATTTTTCTTCTGGAATTCTCGAGAACTATTTTTACAGTGTTAGGGTGATATCTTTTTCCAAGGAATTTCTTTTTGAATTCATATTTGATTTTCTTTTTTGCGGCTACTTTGAAACTATCTTTTATTAATGGATCACTTGTTCTCATCTTTAAGATCCCCCCAAGGAGCGCACGATCTGTGGCGTGTCCTTTGTAAACTTCGGCAAAAGACCCATGAAGATAAAATGTAACTTTTCGTGGAGTCCCGTGGAATAATGCTCTGGCAAACTGTCCAATTTTGCACGCACCGGCAGTGTGAGAACTTGATGGTCCAACCATTATCGGCCCTGCAATGTCGAAAATTGAGATTTCGTCCATTTTTTAAATTGGTGTTTTACACCAGTTTAGCAGAATTAGATTTAATGTCTATTTTTAAATTAGACTACAGGTTTTTATATGTCTACCCTAAGTAGTTGCTCTGTTTCTCCTCGAGGGGTATTATGTTTTGAAATGCTAAAAAAGATAGTAATTATATGATGCCATCCAAGAGCCGTATATCAGACCTTTAAAAACCAGGAACAAAATATGAGTAGTTGTTAGATTCGATCCCTTGGAATAGGGATTCGCTTAAAAAGCTTGAAATTTGCTTTGCCTGACCGGCACAAATTTCATCGCTTTTTATCCTCCACTGCCCCGCCTGAGGCGGGTCCGTTTCGGACCGCTAATCTCGCAATTGCTCACACTTTGTGATGGTACTTCTTGACTAGCTGAACCGCTCATTTACTTCCCTTGTGGTTGGGCCTGGTGACCTCCATGACTTTATGTCGTGTAGATGGTTACACTAAACAGGCAGTCGTCGGATCGACTAAAAATATGTTCCGAAGTAAGGTGTGTAAAAAAGTAAGGATTAGTCTCCCGAAAACAAAAACAAACTTAACAAAAAAAGTTCTCAGTCGATAAAATATACTTCGCCTGTAACTTAAGTTTTTCCCCCTCCACAGGCGGGGGTTTTTTATTACCTTTTTTCGTTGAGGGGCCGAAGAGGTTGTTCATCGTCCTCAACTTCTTGTGGTACCACTTGAGGTGTTTGAGAGACTATTGGAGTTTGCGAAGTTATTATAGAGGCTACTTCTGGAGCAGATGCCTGTTTACTTTTTTGCCCTCCTTCGACGGGTTCGGCTACGCTCTGCTCTACAAAATCTTTTTCTTCAATTGGCCTATCTTTATCCTGAGCAATTGTTCGAATAGGCCATGGAATAACGATTCCATATTTCTCAAATCTAGATTTTACGTTTTTCGCCAAATTACTTTTTATCTTTACCCAACCACCTGTTGAACTAACCCATGCTTTTATTTTTATATTAATTGCATTCTCTCCAAAACCTGCTACTACAACAGACGGCTTTGGCTCAAGAAGCACTCCCTTTGTGTGTTTAAGAGCGTCCATACAAATCTTTACTACGTTCTCCAGTTTGTGTCTGTAATCCACTCCAACTTCCAATGTTATTTTCCTGAAAGGATTTGAAGTGAACGAAGTTACCTGTTTCTTGAACATTTGGGCATTTGGAACAATCACTCTTGTCCCGTCGATCGCTTTTAATACTGTGACTCTCGATTGAATTTCCTCTACTTTACCGATTGTTCCTCCAACACTAATAAAATCTCCGATTGTAAAATGATGGCTTAAAAGTAGCATTATTCCCGCCAAAAAATTCATAATCAGGTCTTTCAGCGCAAAACCAATACCAAACGCAACTGCGGCGATGATCGTGGTAAGGTCGATACCTGCAATTTTTAGACCGACTGTGATCCCAAGAACGAGGGTAGTCGAATAGGCAATTCTTCCTCCCAAAATCTGCAATTCCTTATGCTCATCACCGATTCCTTTTTCTTCGAGCTTGTTTGCAACGATGCTTTTTGCCAATTTTGCTACCAACACAGAAAGAACTATCACTATTGCTCCCGCTACCCATAGAGGGATTTTCGTGATTACCAATTCAAGCAGTTTGGCGAGTTCTAACGCCGTACCACTGGCCACTTCTTCTGCATCTGCTGTAATTGCATAGGCTGTAAGCATGTGTATAACTTATTAGTTTGTAAGCTCGCATTTCTATATATATTACCATTTTTTCACCTTTTTCTCAATGGTAATTAGGTGGCTTTTCGCTAGGATATTGTTAATGTTGGGTATGCATTATTTAACCAAACAACTATGTATATCGGAGAATTATTAATTTATGTCCCTATTGCGCTGGTGGTTCTTGTGATCTCGAGTATTCGGGAGGTGAAACAATACGAAAGAGGTGTTCGATTCACTCTGGGGAAATTTTCTAAGCTTTGCCAACCCGGATGGCGTCTAGTTATTCCTGTTTTTCAGAAAATGACTAAGGTTGACGTTCGTGTAAAGGCTGTGGACGTTCCTGATCAAGAAGCTATTACCGAGGACAACATTTCTGTGACTATCAATGCGGTTATTTATTACAAAGTTAGTGATGCCTCTAAGGCTATCCTTGAAGTTGAAAATTTCTATTATGCGATTTCTCAACTTGCTCAAACTACTATGAGAAATGCGGTTGGTGAAGTGACTCTGGATATGTTGTTGAAAAAGAGAGAAGAAATTGCGGAAAAAATTCAAACTATCGTGGACAAAGCAACTGATCCTTGGGGAATCATGGTTGAGGCGGTTGAGCTAAAAGACGTTGTGTTGCCACAAGATCTAAAGAGAACTATGGCGAAAGTTGCGGAGGCTGATCGTGAAAAGAAAGCGGTTATTATCAAGGCTGAAGGTGAAGTGATTGCTTCGGACAACCTTGCGAAGGCGGCGAAAACTTTGGCGGAAGCTCCCGGAGCATTGCATTTGCGTACTTTGCAATCTGTGAATGACTTGTCATCTGACCAATCAAATACAACTGTTTGGATGATGCCACTCGAAATTCTGAGAGCGATTGAAAAAGTCGGTAGTCACTTTGAGAACAAAAGTAATTCACAATAGATGCATAAGAAATATGGAATTTTAGCCCATCCGGCCGGGCATTCTTTGTCGCCTGCAATTTTCAATGCGGCTTTCAAGGAGGCGGGGCTGGATGCTGAATATCGTATTTACGATGTTCGAGAGCGAGATTTGGCGGAATTTATGGAGAATGTGAGGCATGAGCCCGTGAGCGGATTGTCGGTTTCTTTGCCGCATAAGGAGGCGGTTATGGATTATTTGGATGAGGTGGATGAGGATGCGCGCGGTGTGGGAGCGGTGAATTGCGTGGTGAATCGAGGTGGTTTTTTGCATGGCTATAATACGGATTTTGTTGGGTCGAATAAGGCTTTGAAGGAGGTGGTTGGTGGGTTGCGAGGGCGGAAAGTGGTTGTGATTGGTGCAGGAGGTGCGGCGAGAGCGGTGGTTTATGGATTATTGAAAGAAGGAGCTGAAGTGGCGATTATTAATAGGCATAAGGAGAAGGCTGAGGAGTTGGCGAGTGAATTTGGGGTTCCTTTTGGGCTACTGTCTGAGGCTGAAAAATTTGATGGAGAAATTTTGGCGCAAGCCAGTTCTATTTGGACTTTGAATCCTGAGGCTGAATTGAGCGATCTGATTTCCGGGGAATACGTGAAGCGGTTTGAGATTGTGATGGATATTGTTTACAAACCTTTGATGACGCCTTTGTTAGTTGCGGCGGAGAGTATGGGGAAGACTGTGATTACCGGAGATAAGATGCTTCTATATCAAGCTGTGGAAGCTTTTAAATTGTTTATGGGAAAGGAGGCCACGCCTGTTGAGATAATGAAGAAAGAACTTTCCGAAAATCTGGTCTAGTTATGCCTTAAAAAATCTGCGCCTGATTCGTCTTTGGCTTTTGGGGTTGGCTTTTTCTCGACTGCTTTTCCGTAGTCTTGTCCGTAGACTGTGTCGGAGGCCAGGAAGTCTTTGTCATAGATTTCGACTATCCATCCGTAAATCATAGTTACTACGCTCTGTGTGAAGGCTATTGAGCCCCAGACTACCGGTAAGGCGGCGAACAGCAAGATGGTTGGGCTTTCGATCACCTTCGCCATAAGGAATATTACCAAGGCACTGACCAGGATTGAAAATGTAACTCCATATAGGCCGACGAGGGCGTATTTGCGATCGGAGACAATTTCCAAAATCAGCATGCTCGTTTGAGCTGAGACTATAACGTGCAATGCGACTGCCCAGACCACGATCCCGATGTCTATTGAAGAAGTTACGAAATAGACGGGAACCATTAATATAAAGATAATGATATGTACGATAAATATCTGATAAATTGCGGTTGACCTACGAGCATATTTCTCTTGTTCGGTGTATGAGAGTAGAAATGTGCTAAGTAAATTCCCAAACGTTGTTGCCAGGAAGATCATCACCATTAAGAAAAATATGAAGATTGGGCTAACGTATTGGTCAGGACTCGGATTCAATATCGGAGTGAGGATTGACGAGGATAAAACAAATACGAGCAACAACAATAATGTGCCGATAACTCCTCCTGTCATCCCTGCAAGTATTTTTAAAAGAAAACGTGGAAATGATATTTTTGGTGGGCCTGGTTCAGCCATAAGAATAAGATTATTTTGCGTTTTTGAGTTTACCATAAAAGACTATTAGCAACAATATTCCGACTGTTATATAAATGTCTGCCAGATTGAATGTTGGCCAATATGGTACGTCTATAAAATCAATTACGTATCCGTGGTAAAGGCGATCTGCGAGATTGCTAAATCCTCCCGCTAAAACCGCGGCTGTCAACACTTGGGCAAAACGTTTTTTCAGATCGAGTTCTTTTTGGATGAAATATATTAAAACCAGTAGAAGTGCAATGTTTGCTGTGATCAGAATTGTTTGAGGAATTGCTATTCCGAAGGCTATTCCGGTGTTCTTGGAAATTGTTAAATATTTTGTTGCGAGAAATTTTGTTGCCTGATCGGAGAGAATTAATAAAAGAGTGAGAATTGATATGTTTTTCATGGTTAACATGGAAGCATAAATATTGATAAAACACAATTAAACAAGTACTATCTTTCCACATGAAAAAGATATTTAAGTTTGATACAGTTTTGGCTCTTGCGGTCTTATTTCTGCTGATTTTTGGGCTGATAATGATCACAAGTATCGGGGTGCCAAAGTCTATCAGCTTGAGTGCGCCGGGTGTGGAGTATCCGAATTGCAGTGATGCGACGGTGGACTGTTATCTGCTTTTCAAGAAGCATTTGTTTAGGTTGTTTGTGGGGCTTGTGGCGTTCTTTGTCGCTTTGAAATTGTCGATGAAGTTTTGGAAGAGGATTTCGTTTATTATGTATGTGGCTCTGATTGCTCTTTTGTTTTTCGTACTGGTTTCAGGGGAAGCTTTTGGGACAATTGCGACGAACTGGTTGGTAATTTTTGAAACTTCTTTGCAACCGTCGGAGTTTGCGAAGCTTGGTATAATTTTGTATTTGGCATATTGGTTGAGCAAGAAGCGGGATAGCGTGGAGAGTTTTCAAAATGGTTTTCTTCCGTTTTGTGTGATCGCCGGATTGATGATTTTGCCGATTGTTATGCAGAATGATTATGGTTCTACGATGGTTGTTGGGATAATAGCCATTACTATTTTCTTTGTGGCCGGAGCTCGGATAAAGCATCTGGCTTTTGGGGTTCTTTTGGCTATGGTGGCCACGATCGTGGTTGTGTCGGCTGTTCCGCATGTCCGTGAGAGATTTCAGGGATTCATGAGAATAGGAGAAGAGTGTATTGAGGATTATTGTTGGCAGTCTCAACAAGCAAATATTGCTGTGGGGACCGGTGGATTTTGGGGAAAAGGTTTGACGCAGGGAGTGCAAAAATCGTATTGGTTACCGCAAGCAAGTGATGATTTTATCTTTGCGGCTTCCGCGGAGGAATTGGGATTTTTGAGGATAATTTTTATTGTTTTAGCTTATTTTTTGATAGCGATTCGGGGTTACACTATTGCAAATAGGGCCTCAAGCAATTATGAAATGTTTGTCGCGGTTGGAATAACGACCTGGATTGTTATTCAAGCTTTCATTAATATTGCGGTGAATACCGCTTTGATGCCGGTGACGGGAGTCACGCTGCCGTTTGTGAGTTATGGGGGATCGTCGTTGGTGGCATCACTTATTGGAATTGGAATTTTATTAAATATTTCTCAACATACAACTTATCATGCGAGTAGTACTAACAGGTGGAGGAACAGGAGGACACGTCATTCCCAATCTGGCCGTTATCGAAGAACTTAAAGATCGTGGAGGAGTCGAGATTTTGTATATCGGGTCAAAGAGTGGAATGGAGAAGAAGATGGTGGAAAATGCCCCGCCTGTGG
>JAACEU010000132.1 GCA_011682355.1 Nitrospirota bacterium
CTGTCCCAGGAAGGTTATATTTTTATCAATCCTTATTTAGACAAAATTAGAGAGTACTGGAAAAGGTCGAAAGATCTTTTACCAAAGAGCGCATCGAAATAAGTGCGTCCAAATAGCAAATTGTTATTAATAATAAAATTAAGTATAATATCGGTATGGTGGAAGACACAAAAACACAAACAGATCCTGCTACAGGCGGTGGTGCCACCGGTGGAGCAACGGGTGCTACGGTTGTCTCCGGGGATGGAATTGTGATCGATAAAAACAAAGCTCAAGAGCAATATGTGAAGGAGGCTGAGGAAAAATATATTATTCCGGCTTTGGTTAGAGAAAAGTTCCCTGACCTTGTTAAGCTTATATATGAAACTGAATCGATGAATAACGAGGAAAGAGAATATTGGATGCAGATTATGCCGATAATGACTGAGGAACAAATTGTTAAGTTCAGAGAAATTCTGGTTAACGAGAAAGATCAATTGGCAAAACTTGATAACGAATATGAGCAGGAAGTGGGTAGAATCAACGCTCCGGCTCCTGAAATTGACGAAGAAAAACTGAAGAAAAAGATGGCTGAAATCGAGAAGAAGGAAAAAGTTGATGAAGAAGCAGAAAAAGTTAAAGAAAAAGAACTCCTAAAGCAGCTTGAAGGACTCTAACGGATTATTTTATTTGTAATTTCCTGACCGTTTACTTCGATTGGTTTTGCTGAAACTACGAGTCTTTTTAGGTTTGTTCCAACCGGCCAACAAGTGATTAGAGTTAGCTTTTCTTCCGGAGTTTGTTTGAGAACTTCGATGTCCTCCGGCAGTACAATTTTTATATCGTAAACTTCGTAAATGTATTTGTCCTGTCCGTAGTAAACCACTACTTTGTCCCCTTCCACTACGTCTTCCAGAAGTGCAAAGACATCTTTGAATCTTCCCGGATCCCATGGGAAATATGAACTATGCCCTGTAATCACCACGTTTCCCGTTTCTCCCGGGAGGCTGGTTCCGGGGTAATGCACAACTCCCTCTTTGAGAGCTTCTTGCATCTCATTTTCAAGTGCTTGCCAGTCTCTTCGGATCAGACTTTCGCTACTTACTCTGACGATTGGGATGTTTTGATCGATTCTTGGTACTACTATTCTATTGTCGCTTGGAGCTATTTCCAGATCAAGGTCCGGAATTTGTTTTTTCTGTACGTCTGGATCGGAGCTGGATTGTAGATCTTCTGTGCCAGTTTTTGTAGATGTTTCTCCTATCAATTCTACTAATGGGCTCTGCGTTTCGGTTCCGGTGAGTTTCTCAAATTTGCTCTTTGCTATTTGGTAGTAAGCAGAAAAGTTTAAGAGGAAAAATCCGATAACCAGGATGACCGCACTTGCTATGATTTGTCTTCCGGCGTCTTTAAGGACTTGTTTTACGGATCTTTTTTCTTTCGGTTTTTTGTGGTGCTTTTCGTGGGGTTTTTCTTTTTTATGTTGAATCTGTCCTTCTTTTGGTGAATGGATGTGAATTTTGAAATATTTATCTTCTTTCTCAGGCATTAGTGTCTATTTATTCAATCTTAGTATTATAGCTATTTTTTGGCTTTTTTTCAATCATTATTGGGCACTGTTGCCCTTCGGGCGTTAATTTTATAGGTACGCGTTCACTTCGTTGCCGCGTGTTTGACTAGTAAAACCTTTCGTGTAATACTTTTTTTACTTTAATAAGGGCGAAAGTATGGAAAGTTCAGTTATACGAAAAAAATATTTCGATACAGACTCTCTGATAAAAAAGATAGGTGAATACTTGCCGGATTTTGATGAAAAACGTTTTACCAAAGCTATTAAGTTCGCAGGGAAAGCCCATAAAGGTCAGATGCGTAAAGACGAAAAAACTCCTTATGTAGTGCATCCGTTATCAACGATGGAGATTTTGGCGGACTTGCATGCTCCGGAAGAGATTTTGTTGGCTGGTCTATTGCACGATGTTCCTGAAGATACTGAGCATACAATCGATGAAGTTGGGAAGTTATTTGGAGAAAAAGTTGCCTATTTGGTGGAGGGAGTAACAAAATTATCGAAACTTTATTATCAAAATAATATGCCGGAAAGGCAGGTTGAGTCGTTGAAAAAGCTGTTTTTGCATTCTGCAAAGGATCCCGGAGCTATTTTGATCAAATTGGCTGATCGCCTTCATAATATGAGGACTTTGGAACATGTAAATCCGGCGAAGAGGTTGAGAATTGCAGGGGAAACTTTGGAAATTTTTGTTCCTATTGCAAATTTGCTTGGGATCCAATATCTGAAGTGCAAATTGGGGGATCTTTGTTTTAAATATCTATTCCCTACCGAATATTCAGAATTGAAAAAAAGGTTGGACGTAGAAAATAAAAAAAATTCAAAGCAATTAAAGACTTTTATTAATTCATTGAAAAGTGATTTTGAAAAGATTGGGATAAAGGTAGAAATTTCTGAACGGGAACAGAATTTATATACGATTTACAAAAAACTTTCTGCAAGTGGAAAAACAATGGACGATATAGTTGGGAGAAATACCATTAAAATTATCGTTGAGACAATTCCTGAGTGCTACGAAGTTTTGGGTGTTGTTCATGGGAAGTATATTCCAAAAGTTGGGAAATTTAAGGATTATATCGCTAACCCGAAAGTCAATAAGTATCAAAGTCTACATACGATGGTTTTTGGAGTTGATGGGATGCTTGGCGAGGTACAAATTCGAACCAGGAAAATGCAATTGGAATCTATGTACGGAATAGCTTCCATTTTTTTTAATGATGACAAAAGGGACGACTCCATGAACAAAGATATTCGTTCGGCGTGGGCCGGGAAAATTGTTGAAATTGATAAAAACAGAAAGTCTTCACAAGATTTTATTGAGGATTTGAAAGTCGATATTTT
>JAACEU010000014.1 GCA_011682355.1 Nitrospirota bacterium
GCTATTACAAGATCAGGAGAATACTCCTCCCGAACACCGGGCAGAACTTTTTTAACAGTCTCTCTGCCACCTTTCCCAACAATATCTCCAATAAATAAAATTTTCATATAACTATTTAATAACTTTTAGAGGAGCCACGCTAAGCGCGAGTTTTTTCACTCCCACCTGTGGATCATCAAATGCCACAGTGGCAACCCCACCGGTCACGTTCACCACAATACCACTACCAAATACATTATGCGAAACTTTATCCCCCGAGGAAACCTCAAAATCAACACCCTTTTCCAGCTCAACAGGGACCGGCCTATCAACAATATCTTCAATAGCAATATGTTGGCGAGCTCCATGCCCACCAAAAT
Source organism: Nitrospirota bacterium (assembly GCA_011682355.1). Lineage (GTDB taxonomy): Bacteria > Patescibacteriota > Gracilibacteria > UBA1369 > LOWO2-01-FULL-3 > JAACEU01. The sequence goes on from JAACEU010000014.1 coordinate 360, forward strand.
TTGCCTCCACAAACTCCTCATCAATATCAGCCAAGAACTGAGATGGTGCGTTTGCACGAGATTCTCCATACAAAGTCCTATTTCTAGCATGCAACAAATAAAGCCTCTCCATGGCACGTGTCATCGCCACATACATCAGTCGGCGTTCCTCCTCTATCTCATTAGGATCCATCAAACTTCGATTATGAGGGAAAATTCCTTCCTCCAGCCCGGCGATAAACACATTTGGGAACTCGAGACCTTTAGCGGAATGCACAGTCATAAACGTAACGGCATTATCATCGTCATCCAGACTATCAAGATCAGAAATCAGACTCACTTCTTCAAGAAAAATATTCAAACTCACACCCGCTTCCAATTCGTCATATTTGTGAGCAACAGAAATAAATTCGCCAATATTTTCCAGACGAGATTCACCCTCAACGCTTCCATCATCAATCATTTTTTTATAACCGGTATCATTCAAAACGAGCTTTATCATCCCACTAGCAGTAGTTTCTTTACTTTTAGACTGCAATTCTTTTATCAATTTCACGAAATTCTCGATCGAATTCGCCTTGGTATCATTAATCCCCTCAATCTCATGAGCAAGCAACATCGCATTGTAGAAAGATAAATTGTGACGAACAGCAAATTCCCGAATCGTATCCAAAGTCTTCGCCCCAAGCTTTCGAGTGGGGGTATTGATAATTCGGAACAAACTCACAGAATCATTCGGGTTTTGAATAACTTTTAGATAAGCGAGAATGTCCTTAATTTCTTTTCTGGAATAAAACTTAATTCCACCCACGATTTTGTATGGAATCCCATGTCTCATAAAAACTTCTTCCAAAACACGCGACTGCGCGTTGGTACGATAAAGGACCACATAGTCCTTGTAAGCCGGATATTCACTTGTAAGTAATGCTTTTTCTATCTCAGTTGCAATCATTTGCCCTTCATGTCTTTCGTTGTCTGCAAGCCAATGTTGGACCTTCTCGCCACCCTCTTTCTCAGTCCAAAGTTTCTTCTCTTTCCTCTGAGAATTTTTTCTGATTACACAATTGGCCGAATCCAAAATCACTTGAGTCGATCGATAATTTTGCTCCAACATCACAACTTTCACATCAGGATAATCACTTTCAAAATCTAAAATATTCTTAATCGTCGCACCCCTCCAACTATAAATACTCTGATCCACATCCCCAATTACACAAATATTCTGATACTTTTCCGCCAACATTTTGATCAAAACATACTGCGCCTTGTTTGTATCCTGATACTCGTCTACAGAAATAAACTTAAACTTCTCTTGGTATTGATAGAGCACATCGGGAAACCTCTGAAAAAGCTCAACCGTTTTCATGATGATATCGTCAAAATCAAGCGCGCTACTTTGCATCAAAGCCTTTTGGTAAAGAGGATAAATCTCCGCAACTTTTTCAGAAAAATAATCATTTGCGTACGATTTATATTCCTCCGGCCCAATCAATTGGTTTTTAGCGTTGGAAATATGAGCCAAAACCGCTTTCGGATTTACTCGTTTCACGTCCAGATTCATATCCTCAATCACTCTTTTTACCAAAATCTGCTGATCGGTCATGTCGTAAATCCCAAAAGAATTCTCAAAATCCAAAAGCTGAATATGTTTGCGCAAAATCCTCACACAGATCGAGTGAAAAGTTCCAACACTCGGAATAGAACTATCATAATTCCCCTCAAGGTCCACGGAAAGCAGTCGAGCAATCCGATTTTTCATCTCATTAGCGGCCTTATTTGTAAAAGTGACCGCCAAAACATTCCAAGGGTTTACTCCCTTTTCCTCAATCAGCCAGGCAATACGATGAGTCAAAGCCCTAGTCTTTCCACTCCCGGCCCCGGCGATCACAAGCAAAGGTCCGGTAAAATGAGTAACCGCCTCAATCTGCTTATCATTCAAATTTTCTAAAATATTCATAAGTTCCAATAAAATGGATCACTATTATATAGAAAAAACTCACCAATAACAACACGCGGTAGCATCGTGCCACACCCGCCTATGGAGGGCGCCGAAGGAATGGAAGCAAAAACCTTGATCTTTAAGTGATTTTCAGGTAAAAACTTCCTTTGTATGTTCATTTACAAATAGAAATCTAAAGTTGGGGAAGCCACAAACAAAAAAGAGGGACAACTGACTATGGTACAGCCGATGGTACAACCGATGGAACGATCGACGATGGGACAACATTTCTGCGAAAACTGCGACGCTAATAGCGAAAAGGGTGACGCCTATTGCATGGATTGCGGGCGTCGAACCAACAGAGATGCCGAATTAACCCAAAAGTCCTGTCTCAAGTGCAACAAAAATCCCGAAGGGCTCGATACGCAGACCTTCGACGAAGAGATTTACTGCCCGAGATGTAGGACACCGGTCACTGAACTATACGTTCAGCCCGGTCAACATATCCAGACCGGTATCTAAGAAAACATCACTTTACCCGGCTCCCCCAAAACCCCCGTCAGCATTAAAATTATCTTTCAAATATATTATAATAGTATGTTCGAGATATCAGCTGGCGTGGGGTTCAACTTTCTCAACTTTAGATTTTTATTTTAAGACTGCACCGTAAGTGGAGTTCCAATTTCAGTAAATCCAAATAGCCAAACAGCATTATCGTCCGCAATTCTGATGCATCCATGGCTCACAGGAGTCCCAAGATGTGCAACAGCTTCAGTCCAGAACACTCCACCATCATTTCCCAAGCTAGGTAGTGAATGAAGTCCATATCCGCCCGCCCTAAACATCTGGAAATAAGGCATTATATAATGTGGAGCGGCATTCCCTACACGAACTTCTTGTTTCAGAGTAATAGAAGTAGTCCCCGCAGGAGTAGGCGTCTTAGCAGCACCAGTACTCACTCGGAACGAACGAATAACATCATCATCCAATTTTACATACATCACTTGTTCAGACAAATCGACAAGTATAGATTTTTCACCATCCAGATTAATATCCATCAAAGATCCACTCTCAAATGCATAAGAAAGCCTTTTTCTTGTATCTACAGGATTTTCCCCGGTATCTCCAATCAACATTTCAAAAGAAACCTCAGCACCCTCAATCCACTGAACGCCACTTAGAACTGGAGCAAAATATTCCACAACCACATCCGGTTCATCCGGTGCTTGTGACCAAAACGTAAATGAAGCGATCTCACCGGGCTCTATACGAAGCTGATCCATACCGATTCTGTTTGCCCCAATCCAGTTTGTGTCGTCAATTCCTTCTAATTCAGGAGAATAAAACACACTATCTCGATCTCGTTCTTTATCCGTTCCCAAATACATTCTAGGTCCAGCACAGCTACTTTCGTCTGAAAACCAAGGCATATTTCCGGTATTTTTTAGGAAAACTTTTACTCGGAACGTATCCCCAACTTCCACTCGCAATTGCCTTCGAACCGCTACAACTTCAGCGTCGTGAGCAACCTCTCCTTCTTCCAAAAGTTCAAATCCGCAAACCTCTTGGTCAACACCTTCAGCGAAAGCTACACTAGAAGCGAAAAGACTTACAAAAAGGACCAAAACAACCGATAAGGACTTACTGTATTTCATAATTTTGTGTTTATTTTTACTAAACTTATTATACAACAAATAAGCACAAAAGTCAAAACTCTAGGCATGGAATTAAACGTCCTTTCCCAGCTTTTGTAATTCTTTCTTAAAAGTATCAATATCTTTGAACTGCCTATAAACAGAAGCAAAACGTATATAAGCCACTTCATCCAGCCCTTTTAGAGCCTCCATTATTCCCTCTCCAATAGCTTTACTCGGAACCTCTTTTCCAATACTTGCCCACTCTTCTTCGAGTTCATTAATAACCTTAGTCACCTGTTCCTCAGTAACTTTTCTCTTTTCACAAGCCTTCCAAATACCCTTTTCCACTTTCTCGCGATCATAACTTTCCCTGGCACCATCTTTTTTTATAACCAAAAACTTAGTAATTTCAGGCCTCTCAAAAGTAGTAAACCTGTGCGCACAACCCTCACATTCACGACGCCTCCTCACGGCCCTGTGACCATCAGTCTCTCTGGAATCCAGCACCCGAGTATCATTTTTCTTACATTTCGGACAAATCATATAAACAATTTATCAAATCTTCTTAAACTCCGCCACCAAATATCCATCTGTCATTCCGGCAATGTAATCTTTCACCGAAATAAAGTAGTCATCACCTTGCTCCCCGGCCCTCTCCGCCACGGCGGTGGGGAACTTATCAGGATTATCAATATAGTAATTAAATAACTTCTCGATCATCTTTTCACCCTCCCTCACTAACTTGTAGAGCGCCGGGTTCATATAAAAATTATCATATAAATGTTTTCGCAAAGCGGCAATCATCTTGTCCATAGCTGGACTAAAGTGAGCAATAAGCCCTTTGTGTTGGACAACATCTTCCAGAGTTTTAATTCCAAATTTCTCGATATTTTCCTCGGTTTGAGTACAAAAATCTTCGATCATCATCGAAATTATAGAACTGATTGTTCGAGAAATTTTCACATGCTCGTTAATAATTTCTCCATACTTTGAAACAACTTTCTCTGATGCTATTTTCCAAATTTCAAACTTTTTCAAATCTGACAATTTGATAAATCCAGACCTCAAACCATCATCCATATCGTGATTTGTATAAGCAATCTCGTCCGCAACATTCACAACCTGCGCCTCCAAATGCGCAGAAGTCTTGAACTTTTTTCCACTTTGATCAAAAGAAGTCTGATGCTTTATCAATCCATCCAGCACCTCAATACTCAAGTTCAATCCATCAAACTCGGGATAATTTTTCTCCAAAACCTCAACTACCCTCCTAGACTGCTCATTATGTTCAAAATGAAGTCCATGCTTTTGTAGAACCCTATCCAGAGCGTCTTCACCTCCATGCCCAAACGGTGGATGCCCAAGATCATGCGCCAAAGCAATTGCCTCACATAGATCCTCATTCAGCTTTAGCCTGCGAGCAAGACCCCTACTTATCTGAGTAACTTCGAGTGTATGAGTGAGCCGGGTTCTATAATGATCTCCACTCCCGGCTGTAAAAACCTGAGTTTTCTCCTCAAGTCGCCGAAAAGCCTTACTATGAACAATTCGATCCTTATCACGCTGAAAACACAGACGCTCATCGTCAGATTTTTCCTCAAATTTGCGTCCCATGCTTTCGCCACTTTTTACCGCGTAAGGCGCAAGCCACTTCCTCTCTCTTTCCTCTAGTTCGTCACGTCTCATGGTCATGTGTATGGTTGAATTTAAAGCTCTATTATGATATACTATATCGAAGTAAAACAAAAACAACATGACTGAAAAAATATCAAATCTATCGAAAACCGCTCAAGAAGTGAACCCACTTCTAAAAGTTATGTATGCAGAACTTCGAGAAAATTTAGAAGATAGAGGTGAAATGTATGACGAAATGGAAGAACAATACGGTAATCTAGATAGCGTAGAAACAGCTTTGGCACAAGAAAGTTTAGTTAAACTTGCTAATAAGATAATTAAGGGAAAAGCTTCAGAAGAAGAGACAATTAACTTTGGACTTCTTCTTGCAGAGGCAAAAAGTAAGGTTACAAGTTCAGGAATACTTACAGAAAGACAAATCACTATCATTACAAACTTCATCCGTAAACTGAAACCAACTGTACTAGGTACAGACGCTTAAGTATAATAAGGTCAATAAAGTCTTATTATGAAGATCGATAAACTCATTCAGGATTTTTTGGAATACTGTGAAGTTGCGCAGAACAAATCTGAGAAAACGTTAGATAATTACAAAAGATATCTTGGCCGTTTTCAGAAATTTCTCAAGAAAAACATAAATGTCTCGCAAATCACACTCAAAAAAATCCAAGAATACAGACTATATCTCAAACGACAAAACTTAGGGCAAAATACCCAAAACTACCACCTCATTTCCCTACGAGCTTTTCTCAAATACTTATCAAAAAACGATATAAAAGCACTCGCCCCGGAGAAAATCGAACTCTCCAAAACCGAAGAGCGAACAGTAGAAGTGTTATCCCGCGAAGAAATTGCACGCCTTTTCAAGTCAGTCGATAAATCAAAAGCGATCGGCTACCGCGACGCCGCAATCCTCGAAACGCTCTACTCAACCGGTCTCCGAGTAAGCGAACTCAAATCTCTCAATCGCGACCAAGTAGACCTAAAACGCAGAGAATTCATGGTCCGAGGAAAAGGCAAAAAACCAAGAATCGTTTTCCTCTCAAAAAAAGCCGCAGATATCATCAAGTCCTATATGAAAGTCCGCGATGACAATATGAACCCACTTTTCATAAACACCGGAAAAGGCCAAAAAGCGGACATCCTCGATCCCGAAAAGCGCCGCCTCTCAACAGTCAGCATCGAAAAAATCGTCCGACAACACGCACTAAAAGCCGGCATCATCAAAAAAGTCACCCCTCATACCCTCCGCCACAGTTACGCAACCGAACTCCTAATAAACGGCGCAGACATCCGATCCGTCCAGGAAATGCTCGGTCACTCCTCAATCACAACCACCCAAATCTACACCCACATCACAAATAAAAAGCTTAAGGAGATCCATGATAAGTACCATCGGTAGCCCCCAACCACGCCAAATCAAAGATTGCCCTATTCGTCTCCGCATTATTCGCGCTCTCTACGATCACTCCCATCATCTCATTTCGATCAAATGAAAGCGTCGAAACTTTGTTGTCATATATATATTGGGCATTTTTGAACACAAACTTCGCCGGATCAACCGCAAAGATCTTTAGAAGGCCGCCATCCGCAAGATCTAGAAGATTATTTTCAAAATACTTCTCATGAAATTCATCATTCGGACACAAAAATCTATGCTTAATTCCTTTTTTCAAGGCTCCCTTAATATAATTATCCAAATAAGTAGGATAAATATCGGAAACGTACTTGAAATTAACAAAACCCACAATTTCCCCTTTGCATTCAAGCATATCGTCAAAAATCTCGCCAATCCGTGACTGCCCTTCCAAAAAACGAACATTCGGCTTAAAGCGACGCGTATTCTGAAGGTTGATAAGCTCGGGTACAAGCCCTTTTGCCACCCGATAATTATCCTCGGCACGATCGAGAATTGTAGCAGGATCCACGGGAACATAAAAAAGAACCCCATTTTCCTTCGTTTTCCGCAAAAACCCCTTCTTTTCAAGATTTTCAAGAGTGTTATACGTGGTAACCCTGTGAGAACCGGCCTTTTTTGCAATACTGCTGGCACCTCCACCACCAATCCCGAGAAGAACCGTGTACACATTTGCCTCTTCCCGAGAAAAACCCAATTTGTGAAGTTCACTTTTGACCATTCGATTATAAGTTTGTAATAGATTGTAGACGACTATCTACGGGTATTGTATAGTGCCAAATCCCATATTAAAAGCAAAAACCCGAAATCTAGCTGTTTTCCCGTTTGCAAAACACGAAATTATTTTATTGTGGAAATATGTCTATTCAGTTTCTGCGCAAATTGCTATAATCGAGCCATGATAAGTATAGAAAAAGTCACAAAGCTCTATGGGAAGAACAAAGTTCTGGATGATGTTTCCTTCGAAATTGGAGGAGGCGAATTTGTCTCAATAGTAGGAACTTCCGGCGCAGGAAAAACCACACTTATCCACGCAATGATAGGTGCAGAAGAAGTAGACGGAGGAATGATAAACGTAGATCAATACAATGTGGCCAGACTTTCACGATCAAAGATTCAAGAATACAGACGACAAATTGGAATAATTTTCCAAGATTACAAATTACTACCAAAGAAAACGGTTTTTGAAAACGTAGCATTTGCACTGGAAGTAGCCGGATATGGAAAAAGTTTCATCCAAAGAAGAACGGTAGATGTTCTCAAATTGGTAGGACTCGAAGAACAACGAAATCATTTTCCAAGACAACTCTCAGGAGGAGAAAGGCAAAGAACGGCTATAGCAAGGGCATTAGTCCACGCACCACAACTTTTGTTTGCAGATGAACCAACAGGAAATCTCGACCCGGACAACGCACTCGCACTCGCAAAATTATTTCTAAAAATAAACAAGGAAGGAACAACAGTAATTCTCGCAACTCACAACAAAGACATCGTAAATGCGATAAACAAACGCGTAATCACTCTTGATAAAGGAAAACTTGTAAGCGATAAAGAACATTCAACTTATCAGTAGTACTAACGACTTTAACAAAATACAGCATGGCAACATACGAAGAAGCCGGAGTAAACATAGACATTGGTGGTAAATGTTCAACAATTGCATATAGTGCCGCAAAAAAAACTTTCGCAGGCCGCAAAGGGATGATAGGGGAGCCACTTGTAGACGAAGGTGGTTTTTCCGGAGCACTTGATATGGGCGATTATTATTTGGTACAAAACGATGACGGCGTTGGAACAAAGATAAAAGTTGCGGAAATGATAGGAAAATACGACACAATGGCATACGACTTGATTGCGATGGTTGCCGACGACGCGGTTTGTGTTGGAGCAGAAACAATTTCGATTACAAACACACTCGACGTAAATAAAATTGACGAAACTAAAGTAAGTGGCCTCATGGCCGGCCTCGAAAAAGCCGCTTTGGAACACAAAATCGTCATCCCGGGAGGGGAAATTGCAGAACTCGGTGATGCTCTCAACGGATACGTCTGGAACGCAACAGCAGTCGGAATTGTAGAAAAAGGGAAAATGATCACCGGCGAAAACATCTCTGCCGGCGACAAAATAATTGGACTAAGATCCGCAGGATTCAGAT
>JAACEU010000015.1 GCA_011682355.1 Nitrospirota bacterium
ACTTTTAGTACTTTTATTTTTTCTTGCATACAAATACGAAATTATTTCCCGTGATGGATTGAATTATCTCAAATTTCTCTTCTAATATTTTTTTCAGTTCTTTTGCTTTAAATGCATAATAATATCTATTAATTCCCGATTTTTCCCAGGGAATGAAGGAGTCTTGAGGGCCATAATTTGGATTTTCCCCAATATATTTCTCATATTTTGCTTGATATAGATTCCAGACTGTTAATATTAGAATTCCATTTTTTTTGAGAATTCTTGAGAATTCACTAACTGCAATTTTTCTTAATTCTTCTGTTGGGAGGTGGTGGAAGGCGGCAATGCAACCTACTACATCTTGTGTGTTTTTATCAAGTGGGACATCTAACATATCGCCAAGGAGAAATTTTACATCAGGATTTTCTTTTTTAGCTTTATTGAGTAGCTTATTTGAGTTGTCGATGCCTACGTAATCAACTTTTTTGTGCTTGTTTAGGAACTTTAAGAATCTCCCATTACCACATCCTATGTCGGCGAAGTTTGATCCATTTTTGATGTATGGGAGGAAAATCTCGAACTCCTTCCATTGGTTTTTACGTGTTTTATCAAAGCTGTCTGCGATGCTGTCGTAATCTTCGACAACCTTTTTGAGTAGTTCTTTGGCGACAATTTCATTCATATTGTTGTTTTACCATAATAAGTTGTTGTGGTAAAATCCGATTTGCTTAATTCTAAGGGAAAAAATGGATTTTTCAAAGATAGATTTATCTGAAAATCAGGAGTTGGCTCGTCTTATTATAAAAAGGGCGGCAAAAAAGAAATTCAAAAAACGAAAAGATTTTGAGAAATTTCGTAATTCTGTAATTAAAGAGAAAAAAGGAGAGATTTTCCATAATCTATATTTCATAAAAGCTTATAATGATTTGGTCGAAGAGGGGGAGATAAAGCCGAACATGGAGCTGAAAGGTCTAATACGAAAGAGAAGTGTAAGAACGATGAGCGGTGTTGCACCTGTGACGGTTTTGACAAAGCCGTTCCCATGTCCCGGTCGATGTATTTATTGTCCTACAGATGCAAGGATGCCAAAGAGCTATCTTCCCAGCCAGCCTGCGGCTCAAAGGGCTTTTCGTCAAAGGTTTAACCCATATACACAGGTGTTTGTTCGGCTGAAGGCTTTGCGTATGACGGGACATGAAGTTTCAAAGGTGGAGCTGAGGGTAATTGGGGGGAGTTTCAGTGCTTACCCAAAGCATTATCAGACTTGGTTTGTAAAACAGTGCCTTCTCGCTATGAATGAGTTTCACGAGCAAGTCAAGAAAGCTGACAGGATGGAGGATATTATTGAAAGGAAAATTGTGAAGAGCATTTATGGCGAAGATGAGGTGAATACTGTTATTATCAAATCTTTGGAAAATAAGAGCTTTGACGCAATTATTAAGGATAATGAAAAGGGGAAAGTTCGTTGTATTGGGATCAATGTAGAAACACGGCCGGATCTGATTGATGAATCGGAAGTGAAAAGATTGAGATTTTTGGGAGTGACAAAGGTGGAAATGGGTGTTCAAACTACTGATAATGAGGTGCAAAAAATCACAAAAAGAGGGCATGATATGAAACAAGTTGTAAATGCAACTCGATTGCTAAAAGATTCCGGATTTAAGATCGGGTATCATATGATGCCAAATCTTCCCGGAGCGACTATTGATTCGGATAAGAGAATGGTTGGCGAACTTTTCAGTGGTGATGATTTTCAGCCGGATTATTTAAAAATATATCCGTGCGTCGTGATGCCTCGAACTCAATTATCGCTAATGTACAAAGATGGTAGATATAAGCCATATAATGATGAGGTTTTGGAAGATGTGGTTGCAGAGGAAGTAAAAACAGTCCCGGAATGGTGTCGAATTGATAGAATCGCCAGAGATATTCCTTCGAATGAGATTGAAAGTGGATTCAAGATGTCAAACATTCGGCAAATTATTGAGAAACGGCTTGAAGACGAGGGAAATCCGTGTAGAGATATTCGTTATAGAGAAATAAAAGATGAAAATGTGAATTCGGAAAATGTAAAATTGGTGATTCGTAAATATGAAGCGAGCGGGGGAGTGGAAATATTTTTGTCATACGAGGATGTTAAAAAAGATAAGATAATTGCTTTGTTGAGGCTAAGGTTGCCCGTTAAGCCATTTATAAAATCAATAAAAAATTCAGCTCTAATTAGGGAAGTGCATGTTTATGGAAAACAAATTCCCGTGGGTGAGAGGGGAGATAATAATAAACAGCATGTTGGTTTGGGTACAAAATTAATGACAGAATCGGAAAAGATGGCTAAAAACTTAGGGTATAGACGGATTTCTGTGATTTCCGGTATTGGTACGAGGGAGTATTACAAAAAGAAAGGGTATAAACTTGAGGGGACATATATGATTAAAGATTTTCAAGATTCCAAAAGGGTGACTGGCGAGTCTTAGTTTGCACAATATATCTTGTGCAAACTAAGAAAGAGAAGTGCTATGGATTCCTTTGTCTCTTAAGTTTTTTTTGAAATATTATTAATTAATTTTTGGGGAATTCCCCAAAAACGTATCGACGGAGTTTAGTTATTGGCTTGTGTCAGCGGCTAATCAGCGACCTTCGATTTAAGGCGTTTTTGAAAAAAAGACGGGTTTTGGGTCGAAATCTTTATATTAATTCTAACAATTTTGGATGGTTTTTTAATTCCGGATCTTTATTGATAATTTTTTGCGCACTTTTTCTGGCTTTTTCAATATTTACAGAATCTGTGAGACTTGCCATTTTTAAATCCGGGATCCCGGATTGACGTATTCCATAAATCTCGCCTGGTCCACGAATTTCTAAATCAATTTCTGATAATTTAAATCCGCTTGTATATTTTTCCATAGCTTTTATACGAGTGGTCCCCTCCTCGGATAGAGAATTTGTGAAGAGGAAGCAATAAGATTGGTGCTCTCCCCTACCAACACGTCCTCTAAATTGATGCAATTGTGAGAGGCCAAAACGCTCAGCGCCTTCAATAAGCATAATACTAGCGTTTGGAACATCAATTCCGACCTCGATTACAGATGTGGAAACCAGAATATTAATTTTATTGTCGTTATAATCATTCATGATTTTGTCTTTTTCTTCTTGCTTTAGTCTTCCATGCAACAAACCGACTTTTAGACTTGGGAATACGTGTTCAGAAAGGAATGCGTATTCTTTTAGGACGGATTTCACCTCGAGAACGTCAGAGTCATCGATGAGAGGGCAAATAACGAATGCTTGTCGTCCTTTTTTTACCTGGTCTTCTATCCATCTGTAGGCTTCAATTCGTTTTTTCTCCGGTACCAGACGTGTGATTATTTTTTGTCGTCCTTTTGGGAGTTCGTCGATGATCGAAAGATCCTGATCTCCGTAAACTGTAATGGCCAGTGTTCTTGGTATTGGAGTGGCCGTCATCGCTAGTAGATGCGGTGATCCGTAGCTTTTTAGCATTTCTCGTTGTTTGACTCCGAATCTGTGTTGTTCGTCTATGATCGCGAGGCCGAGATTTTTGAATCCTATTCCTTCTTGAATTAGAGAGTGAGTTCCGATCATTATATCGACGGTTCCCGTTTTCATTTGTCGGATAATGTCTTCTTTTGTCTTTTTAGTTGTGCTTCCGGCGATGAATTGTATGTTGAGGCTGTAGGCTTTGAGAGTTTCTATGAATCCTTTGTAATGCTGTTTTGCGAGAATTTCTGTTGGGGCCATTATTGCGACTTGATAGCCACTTTTTACTACGTTCAATACAGCAAGTGCCGCAACTATGGTTTTTCCCGAGCCAACGTCTCCTTGAAGTAATCGGCTCATTGGAAATGGCTTTTTTAGATCTTCTAAAATTTCTTCCAATGATTTTGTTTGTGCGTTTGTAAGGGTGAATGGAAGATTGTCGATGCAGTCTTTTAATATTTCATTGTGAATTTTTATATTTTTCGCGTATGGCTTATTAATGTTTTGCCAAAACCATCTTTTTTGTAAGACTTTTAGTTGTAATAAAAATAATTCGTCAAATGCGAGTCTTTCTTTGGATTTTTCGAGCAATTCCGGTTCATCCGGGAAATGGACACTGCGGATAGCGGTTTTGTAGCCAACGAAGCCGTGTTCTCTTAATATTTCTTCCGGCATGTATTCTTCGAATAATTCAATCCAGTTATCAACCAGCGGTTTTAATTTTTCTCTAATCCACTTTGAATTAATTCCCTCAGTTTCGTGATAAACAGGTACTATTCTCCCGCTATGGATCTGCTCTTCTTCTTTTTTTATAAGTTCATAAGATGGGCCTTGAAGTGTGATTTTTCCGAAAGCAAATTTTGCTTTACCGCTAAGTATTATTTCCGAATTTCTTGGTAGCATTCTGGTAAGATGTGGTTGATTAAACCAAACTACTCCCAATGAGCCGGTTTTGTCGGCTATTACTCCCCTAGTCATCTTTTTTCCGTTTTTTGTGCGGATGTTGAAAAGAGATGTGAGCTGACCTTTGATTGTGCATATTTCATCTGTTCTGATTTCTGCTATTTTTGTGAATTCTCTTGTGTCATTGTAGGTCCTTGGAAAGTACAGCAAAAAGTCTTTTACTGTTTTTACTCCGAGGAGCTCAAGTCTACCCAAGTGTCTTGACGTGGTTCTCAGTACTTTGTCGAGTGATTTGTTTAGCATCGTTACGTGCTGATAACTTTTATGAATTTACGTTTGCCCACTTGCACTAATCTTTCTTTGCTTATGTCTATTTCTTCTTCATGTGATCTAACTTTTTCTCCGTCAACTTTCACTCCGCCTCCTTGTATCATTCTTCTGGTTTCGCTTTTGGACGGTGAAAGTTCGGTTTCTGCAATTAGTTCAATAATATTCCACTTATCTTCTTTTAGATGTTTTACTTCTATGTCTTCCGGTAATCCTTTGTTTTTGAATATTTGTTCAAATTCTTTTTCCGCCTGAGTGGCTGCATTTTCGTTGTGATAAAGGGTTACAATTTCTCTAGCCAATCGCATTTTTAAGTTTTTTGGGTTTTCTCCTTCTTCGAGAGCTTTTTTGATTTTTTTAATATCGTCTAATGATACATTTGTGGCCAGTTCAAAGTATTTTGTGATCATTTCATCGGGGATGCTGAGAGTTTTTCCGTACATTTCTTTGGGTGTTTCGGTGAGTCCAATGTAGTTGTTGTATGATTTGCTCATTTTTTCTACTCCATCCAATCCTTCCAAAATTGGCACTGTCATAACGTCTTGTTGGGGTTGTCCGTAATGTTTTTGGAGGTCACGGCCCACCAACATATTGAATGTTTGTTCGGTGCCTCCCAGTTCGACATCTGATTTGAGAACGACTGAATCATATCCTTGCATTATTGGATATAAAAATTCTGATAGTGAAATGTCGATATTTTCTTTCATCCTTTTTTTGAAATCGCTTCTGTGTAGGAGTTGAGCTACTGTTTTTAATGAAGCTAATTCAAGTAATTCTCCCATTTTTAATTTTCCAAGCCACTCTGAGTTGTATCTAACCTCTATATTATCCATATCAAGAATAAGTCCGGCTTGATCTGTATAGGATTTCATGTTTTCTTGAATTTCTTTATCTGTCAAAGCTTTTCGAGTTTCTGTTCTACCGGTGGGATCACCAATTTTGGCTGTAAAATCCCCTATTAGCAGGATTACTTGGTGACCTGCGTCTTGAAATTCTCTCATTTTTTTTAGTACAACCGCGTGTCCGATATGCAGATCTGAACCGGTTGGATCAATTCCAAATTTGATTCTGAGTTTTTTTCCGGCTTTTAGCTTTTTCTCCAGCTCCCCTCTCACAACTACTTCTATTGTTCCCCTATCCAATAATGTTGAAATATCCATATTTTATTATTTACGTGCTGTGTGGTAGTTTATTAGTTTTTTGAGGAAAATACAAATTCTCATTTATGCGAGAAATGTACATGGTTCAGGTCTTGACAGATTGTCGCTGTTATGATTTAATTCATGACTCAGTTTGACGGAAAAAATATGCATAAGAAATTGGAAATATTACTAATCGAGGCAGGCCTGAATGAGGCTGAGGTAAAAGTCTATATAGAGCTGTTGAAACAGCCTTCCCAAAGCAAATGGGAGCTTGTTAATAGAACAGGTTTGGACAAAAATCAGGTTTATCGTGCCTTTGATAGATTGGATGCATTAAATATAGTTAAAAGGAATGATAATAGAATTGAACCGAAATCTTTGGATTCGCTGGTAGACAGCTTAGAATTTTCTCAACAAAAAACTCAGAAACTTATTGAAGGTATGAAAAAGTTTTCGCCACTTTTAAAAATCCCGGCGGAGGCTGTGGCTGATTTTCAGGTTCTAGACTCGCATGATGAGATTATGGATAAATTTTTTATGATGTCTGAGCTTAATTGCAATACATGTTTGGAGTTTGGTGATTTGGAGCGATTTATTCCTCTTGTTCTCAAAAATGTGGAGCAGATGTTTAAATTTCGTAAAAAAAGATACACCGTGAGTTCTAAAAATATTGCTTTATGTACGAGTAATGGTCCATTTACTTCATGTATGATGCGGAAAAGAGATATGGAGAAATATTATAGCGATGTACATATTCTTGATATTGATTTCAAAGACAAATGGCTTATTTTTTCAGATACTGGTGATTATGTGATGTTTAATTATTTTACAGACGAGAACAAAATTTCGTCCGTTTTAGTAAAATCTAAAATTATTGCGGATGCTCAGCGTTCGCAATTTGATTATTTTCAAAAAAATCTCCACTAATATTCTCGGAAATTTGAGAAAAGATAGGGCCGCTTTCTTGACGATACAATAAGAATCTTTGTATTTTACTTCTCCTGTAACGGAAAAATAATGTTTTATGAAAAATTGATTGAAATTGGATTTCCTGATGGAGAAGCAAGGATTTACCTTGAATTGTTGAAGATTGGGCCACAAGCCGTAAGTACAATTGCGAAAAGGCTTGGTCTGAATAGGTCTACCGTATATTCTTTGATTAAGTCGTTGGAATTAAAAGGTGTTGTAAGTTCGTGCAAGAATGGAAAAATAAAGTTTTACGCATCAAATGATCCTAATTGCTTGGTCGGATATTTGGATAGGAAATGTAAAATCTTTGATTATTATAGAAAAGAAATTTTGACAGTTATTCCGGAGTATCGAGAAATTATTCGAAGTTATGAGTTTTTGAAGCCGGTTGTTAGTTATTTTGAGGGAAAAGAAGCGGTAAACCAGATATTGGATGAGGCGATATCATTTTCCGGAGAAATGTATTTGTTTATGAGAGATAAGGATGGGAAAATTATTCTGAAAAAGAGTTTAAAACCAGGTTTACAAGGATTTAGTTATATTATGAGTGTATATAAAGATAAAATATCTATATCGAATAATAGTAAAGGGAGTGAATATGCTGTTGTAATTCAAAGTAAGGAAATTGCCGATATCCATAAAATCATCTTTAAAGTTGCGAGAAATGGCTTTAAGATGAATGCTGATGATAATTAAAAGTGAAAAAATCAGATTGGATAAATTTTTGGTAATTGAAAAACTGGAGTTTTCTCGTTCTAAAATTCAAAAAATGATTAAAAACGGAGATGTTTTGGTTAATGGGAAAACCGCAAAGGTCAGTCGTTTTTTGAATAAAGGAGATAAAGTGGAGATTATTGTAGGAAAACAAGAAAAACGAGAGATTCAAAAGGAAGATATTGAAATAGAAATACTGTTTGAGGGTAAAGATTATTTGGTGATAGATAAACCGGCTGGGATAGTTGTTCATCCTAGCGAGACTGGGCATTCCAAAGGGACGGTAGTTAATGCATTGTTGGATAAAGTTGATAAAGGTGTTGGTGAGGAGTTTAGGCCAGGTATTGTGCATAGGCTTGATAAAGATACTTCCGGTGCACTTATCGTTGCGAAAACTAAAGAGGGATATAAATATTTCGTTGAGCAATTTAAAAAAAGAAAGGTGAAGAAGGAGTATTTGGCTTTGGTAAAGGGAATATTGATTCATAAAGAGGGAATTATTGATTCCCCTATCAGTAGGGATGTTAAAAGTAGGAAGAAGATGGGATTAGCGTCAGAAAAAGAAGGAAAAAGAGCGGTTTCTAAATATAAAGTGAAAGAAGAATTTGATGATTTGAGCCTGGTGGAGGTCGAAATTGAAACAGGTCGAACTCACCAGATTCGTGTTCATATGGCGGCCATTGATCATCCGGTGGTTGGTGATAATACTTATGGAGTTGGAAGTTATAACCGCAGATTTAAAGAAAAGTATGGATTGAGGAGACAATTTTTGCATGCAGAAAGGCTGGAATTCAAGGATTTGGAGGGTAAAAAAAAGAAGATCGTGGTCGATCTTCCGGAAGATTTGAAAAACGTTTTGTCTAAGCTTTAATATCTGTGATTTCTACCGTAGAGATCTCTTGTCTGTGCCCTTGAGTTTTTTGGTATCTCTTTTTTGCTTTCATTTTGAAAACCACTATTTTTTCACCTCTTTTGTGTCCAACGATTTTGGCTGTAACAGATGCTCCACTTACAGATGGAGCTCCCACTTTTTCATCTACCAAAAGAACTTTGTCAAATTTTACTGTCGCTCCTTCTTTCTCCTCAAGTTTTTCTATGTCCAAAGTATCGCCTTTAACGACTTTGTATTGTTTTCCGCCTGTTTCTATTACTGCAAACATAGTATTTGTTAACTTGATATGACCCTTTGGGCCTTCGATTCGGCTCAGGACTGGCAGAGCCAGATCCTTCGCCTCTCTGCGCGGGCCGCTCCCCTGACGGGGGCCAGCTGGCATGACCCTTCGGGCCTTTGCGCCGTGCGCTCGCTGAGATGCCTTCGCCATTCATTACCCAAGTAATTTACGTAAGAATGTGGTTTAAGTCAATTAGAAATTAGGTTTTTTAATTCATTAATTCCTTCATCAATTGATTTTTTGAGATCCGGAATTTCTTTCTCGGTAAAATCCGAGAGAACAAAGCTGGAGATGTCCTGCTGTTTTGGTGACAACTCTCCCCTACTTTCTATTCCTATTCTGATTCTTTTAAATTCTTCATTCCCTCCCAATTCTTGAATTATAGAT